>JALUSH010000099.1 GCA_027016675.1 Thermodesulfovibrio sp. | reverse complement strand
TGGCTTTTTGGCTCCATATTTTGACCTTCCCTGTTTCCTGTCAGCCACGCCCATTGTATCAAGGGCGCCTCTGATTATATGATACCTAACACCAGGAAGGTCCTTGACCCTTCCACCTCTTATTAAGACTATAGAGTGTTCCTGAAGATTATGACCAATACCTGGTATATATGCTGTTACTTCATATCCATTGGTAAGTCTTACCCTTGCCACCTTCCTTAAAGCAGAATTCGGTTTCTTTGGTGTAGTTGTATAAACCCTTGTACAAACACCCCGCCTCTGCGGACAGTTCTGCAGGGCAGGACTCTTTGATTTTTCCTTGATCCTCTTTCTACCTTTTCTTATTAGCTGTGATATTGTTGGCAATGTAACCTCCACTTAAATCTTATCAAAAGACTGATTATAATATCAAAAAAAACTGATTTTGTCAAGGGCTCTTCAACCAGGGGTTCCACCAATTTTTCTGAATTATGGGCCTGATGCAAATAAAAGGTATTGAGATGATGTATCTTGATACATTAGAATGTGCAACGCGTCCTGGATGGCGCTCAAATATGCCCTTGAGACCATCTGATATGGCATAATAGTGAAAATCTTTTTAAAGATATTCTGGGGAACTTGAATCTCGAAAGCTTGTTTAAATAACTTGTAGAATTTTATAATCTAAATACTATGTGCCACAGGAGAAGAAAATGGCATGTCCAAAGAATAAGCAGTATATTCTGAAACTTCAGAACCTCTTAAAAAAAGAGATTAAGCTAAAAAAACTCCCTGTTGAGATTGTGTATATTCATGGCTCCTATACAAAAGGGCGTGAACATAAAAAAAGCGATATTGACCTTGCGGTATTGTTTAACGAAAAGGAATATGCAAAATCACCCACGAGGTGTTTTATAGAACTGAATGATCTATGCTCAGGGCTTGAAAAAGAGGTGGGCAGGAATATAGATATTTCAATTTTAAACAGGGCTTCACTGACTTTTTGTTATAAAGTAATCACAGAAGGAATCCCTATTTTCGTCTCTTCAAAAAAATTGATGTATTACTATCAGAATAAGACAATAGGCATGTTTTTTGATTTTAAACCCTTCATAGATACCTATCTGACAAAATATGCCAGTATTTGAAACAATTATAAAAGGATTGGTTGCAACTGTTTCTGAAAGGGTTAGATATCTTAAAGAGATGAGCAGTGAGTTTTCTTCATTTTCTGAATTTCTTAGAGCAGACCACAAGACAATGGCTGCTATTGAAAGGGATTTACAGGTGGCAATAGAGGCATGTATAGATATAGGTAAAATAATAATATCAGAAAAGGGGTTAAGACCACCAGAAAGCATGAGAGATGTCTGTCAGGTGCTATATGAAAACCGTTTTATTGATAAAAAAACACTGAAAAATCTCGAAGGAATGGTTGGGCTGAGAAATATCCTCGTTCATCGGTATGAAAAAATTGATGCTGAGATAATTTATGGAGTCTTAAAAAGACACCTGAAGGATTTTGATCGATATCTGAAACAAATACTGCAAAAGCTCAATATTTAAATTAACCTGCTATACAAATCAAGCGTCTCCGCTATATGCCTCTGGAAGTTGAAACCTTCAGCAAGTGTTCTTGCCTTGACCGACATGTCTGCTCGCAAGTCTTCATCTGAAAGCAACTCTAATGCCTTTCTGAGGGCGTCTATATCCTCAGGCTCATTAATAACAAATCCCTGTTTTCCATTTTCAATAATCTCTGAGGCACCGCTTAATCTGGTGGTTATCACTGGCAGGCCACTGGCAAGGGCCTCAAGGTGGACATTCCCAAAGGGTTCATATATAGTGGGAAAGGCAAAGATATCAGAGGCTGCATAGAATCTGTGTATCTCCTTTTGTGGACCGCAGAAAATCACTCTCTGTCTTTTTATAAATCTTTTCAACAGACTCTCCTTTCCCTTTCCTACAACAAGCACGGTCACTTTTCCAGCGACTTTCTCTGCAGCCTCAAGAAGATATCTGAGCCCCTTGCGCTCAAAGCCCGAGCCAACAAAGAGGATTACAAGACCCTTTTCATCAATGCCAAGTTTTTTTCTTAACTCATTTCTGTAAATCCGCTTGTTACGAGGATGGAACCTCTCAAGATCCACGCCATTATAAATAACAGCAATATCTTTTTCATCTATCCTGTAGTGTTTAATAATATTTCTTTTTACCATCTCAGAGATGGCAATAACCTTTTTGTATTTTTTTTCTGTAAAAATCTTATTTTCCAACCACAGGATCAGCCGGTGATAGGGGTTTAAATATGTCAAAACCCGCTTCACGGTGTCTGCCCGTTTAAGTCTCTGTCTCAGCCATTCCCTGTGGCATCCATCACCTGCACGATATATGTCCTGCAGCAGTGTCTTATCGTGGCTCTGGATGATGTCAAAGTCGTTTCTCTTCTCTTTCAGAATTCTATAAGAGTTTATTGCAAAGGTAAGATCACGGAGAAAGGAATTCACGGTTATAGCAGGCACCCGATGAAAATAGATGTTCTCTAAATCGCCCTGAACTTCCCACTTTATTGCAAAGATATGGACCTCATGGCCTTTTGCAATCAGATTCTTTATGAGTGCCTGGGAAAACCCTTCAGCACCACCATGGAAGGTGTATTTTTTTCTAACTATGGCTATCTTCATTCAAGCCTTTTGCAGCCAATCCGAGTCCTAAGATTGGGGTAATATCGATAAGGGAAAGTGAGGCCACCATGCTCTGAAGTATATAGGTTCCAATCAATATACCTACCGAACTTACTATTATATAACCGGCCAAATCACTACGGATTTGATGAGGATGCCATAAATATAAGATAAATACTATTATTAAAACAACATAGGAGAACATTCCAAAGGCTCCCTGATGGAACAGGACCTTTAAAAAGGTATTATGTGGATTTCTAAAGGATTCATTTATAGTTACAGGTGCTCTCTTATATTTCGTCTTTTGAAAGGGTATGTCACTCTTGAATACTCTACTACCGTATCCCCATCCAAATACTGGTCGGGATTTAACTGACTCCATAAGGGGCTTCCACACTGATGTTCTACTGTTAAATGTGCTAATATCATTTTTTAGTCTGTAAAATCTATTTTTCACAAAGGAGGGAGCGAAGAGTAGAGTAATCACAAAGACTATAATGACAACAGGTATGATTATAAGGATATACTTCTTGAGCAAGGTCTTCTTTAAAATAGAAAATACCACCCAGGTCAAGCTTATGACAAAGAAGGAGACAAGCCCTGCCCTCGATGAGCTTAATATTAGTGCAGAAATTCCCCATAACAAGACTCCAGAAATAAATATTAATAGTGCCTTGCTGTTTCTTTTGTGTAACATCAATGCAAAGGAAAAACTCATTAAAGTATTCAAATCAATCGCAAACCTGTTGTGCCAGGCATGTCTCAGGGTTGTATCAGGCTTCATCAAAGGCAAGTCGTATGCAAAATAGCTGTAATAGCCTATAGAGATGGTAAAAACAAGCATTGTAAACATAACCCATATAGCCCTCTCTATCCTGAGTTTATCTGCAAGGACTGTACTGAAAAGACATAGTATTATTGTTCCCTTTAATGGATCAGACAGGAGCTCTCTAAAGGAGTATGAAGGGTCTATAGAAAATATGGCAGATAAAATCACAGAGGCTATATATATCCAGTATACTTTGAAAACAGGATTCCTGGTTATTATAAATCTGTTTTCCCTGTATCTAATGGTTAAAAGCCATAGACCAAAACCACCATAAAGGAGAATATTCCTTATTCCTTCCCCCTTGGAAAGAAACATGAAAACAATGTAGATGTAAATTGCATACTCTAAGATTCTATCAACCAGGTCCAATCTATCTTTTATATGGAAGCTCATATAGATACCTCTCAATTGCATCTTTAACTCTATCAGGACTCAGTGTTTTTACACATCTGAAGTCAAGTTCACAATCCTTTCCCCTGCATTTCTCGCAGGGCTCCTGACCTCTTAATACAGTTGCCTTTTCACTTAAGGGAGACCATCTCTTTTCTCTTGCAGGACCAAAAAGCGCTATCACAGGGGTACCCATTAGAGCCGCAAGATGCATTGGTCCGGAATCATTCCCCATAAAAAGATTGGCCTTGCTTAACAGCACCATCAATTCACCAAGTGTTAATCTATCTATCAGGTCAACTGGCTTTCTGCTTACCTTTTTTAAGATTTTATCTCCAAAATCCCTATCCCTTCCAGCACCTATCAATACAGGTCGAACTCCTCGATTATAAAGCCAGTCTATAATATCCACAAAACCGTCAACAGTCCATTGTTTATAAATCTTACCAGCTCCAGGATGAATACATATGATCCTTTCCCCTATCTTCAAGCCACTCTCACAAACCTTGCCTTTTAAAGCATCTATCCATGCATCCTTTAATCTTAAGATAGGCATGTTGAATTGGGAAACTATCCCTGCCCCTTCTGTAATCTCTATATAGTTATACATCTTGTGCCTGCCTTTGCTCAGATTAACTTTTTTATTATACATCCATGAGAGATCATTATTTCCTCTGCCCACCCTGACCTGTGCACCTGAGAGAAATGTCAGAAATGCTGACAAGTTCTCTCCATAAAGATCAACAGTTAGTTCAACCTTTAGTTTTTTTAATCTTTTTAGAAATTCAAAAAAAACAAGGCACCTGGTCAGGTAGTTTCCTTCTTTGAGCTTCTTTCTTGGATATGTAAGAATACTCTTTACACCTTCCAGTGATTCAATAATATCCCTGTACGCTTCATCTACAATTACAGCATTGTTATGGAATCGTTCACATAGTGCACTGATAGCCGGCAGGGATACAATGAGGTTCCCCATATGCTTGTCAGGCATAACAATCAGAACACTTTTTTCTTTTCCCGTCACCTTCAGTCCATTATTCATATCCGAGCCTTTTCATCATGTCACCGGCAATACTGTAGAAACGTTTAATGTTCTCCTCTGTCCAGACATCCTCCTCTGGTATTTTTATTGTCTTTGTTCTGTTTGGACGACTCATGGCCACAGAAAGCATATCATCAATAAGCCCCCTTTCCTTTTCAACACCTATAAAATCCAGAAGCTCTTCAATTCTGTCTTTATTGAGGCATTCAAGAGAGAAGGAGAATCTGTTTTCTTCTGGTAATCTCTCCAGTTTTTCAAGAATATTTTTGTTTATCTCCACCCATAACCATGCTATTTTTTCAAGTCTTGAACCTAAGTGCCCTGGTGGATCAAGCAGGTTGTCCTGTGCTGTTTTCCCTGTATCCAGAAAGAACCGCCTTCTCAGCCAGTTCTTCATCTTTGTTTTTAAAGTATTATCTATATACCATCCCCTTTGAAGCCCGCTGACGACAAAATCACGGCCATTCCTGTAAAGATGAATAAACCTGGCATCAAACAAATCATACAATTCCTCTATTAACATTGATGCATAATTCGAACTCTCGGCATAAACCAGCCGATTGGATAACACCTGATTTATCAAATCCTCGCGTTTTTTTCTTATCCTGCGTTTTACTGTCTCTTTCATATCAACCCTTTTCCATCTCACATATGCCTCTGTTCTTAGATGGGGATGGGGTTCGTGCAGGGCAAGTATCCTGGGATGTAAAGCAAGAACCTGTGCAATCATCGTGGAGCCTGCCCTGCCTGTCGAAACTATAAAGACTGGTTTATCTGTCAGGTATTTTTTGTCCATTTATTTTGAGTTGTTCTGAGATTTTGACTTATGGCATATTTTAACAAATAAATTTTTTAAAATGCTTTGCAAAGGAATTTAATCTATAGATATTTCTCCACATAATCTAACATCTCTTTAATTCGTACATTATAGGTGTGCTCATTGTTAACACGCATCCTTCCTGCCCGCGAAATCTTATTTCTCAAATCATCTCTGACCAAATAGTATCTTATCTTTTCTATCATTTCATCCTCACTGTTAAAGGTTATGATTTCCCTGTCTGGCTCAAGCACATCCTCTATCCCATCCACATACTGGCACATGTAGAATGCACCGCAACCCACGGCTGTGTACATGCGGGCACTCATCGATTTTCTTATATGAGGCATGGAATCGAAGGCAAGAAATATCTTCGAGAGCCTTGCCACCTTTGCATACTCCTCACCCCATACGAACCTGCCTCCATAAGACCTGCCAATGCCACCTGTTAAGAGTGCAATGGTAGATAATTTCAATGGAATCTTTGGCCCCCACCATTTGAGATTGATGCCCTCTTTTATAACCCTTTTAAGGTATCTTCTCCTTTGCAGATACTGTTTTTTCGAGCCAAGATTTCCAACAAAGGCAACATCAGAAGAGAAAAGCTTCCTGTCCTTTTCTGTGATATCGCCTATCTCAAAAAACTCGGGTTCAAATGCCTGGGTGAGCCAGAAACTCCTTGGATTTATCTTTCTGAATTCCTCAACGAGCCCTTCAGCCATTGTAAAAAATATATCACAGGCTTTCACATAGGGTATCAGCCAGTCAGGTATTACTGGATCTGGATACCACTGTATGAGGGGAACCTTTTGTCTTGCCTCCTCGAATATCTCAACAGGCAATTCATCCTTGGTATGCAAGATGAAATCAGGCTTAAACCGCTCTATGGCATTGAATACAACATCATAATGGTCTTTCACATCCTGAGGATTAATCGATAGCACCTCACAGTTATTTCTTTCAAACCCTTTCTTATAATACCAGCCATTGTTCCAGGGCTTACTGAAATCCGTTATCAGAAGCACCTTTTTCATTGGATCTTCTTTTCCCTTAAGATATCCATAAAGAGATTTTCATACTCTCTGACCGTGTTTTCAATGGAAAACATCTCAGACCGCCTTGATGCCCTTTCTGAATATCCACGTCTTTCATCGTCCGATTTGATAAGTCTGATTATTGCATTTCTTAAGGCATTCACATCCTTGGTCTTCACGATAATCCCAGCGTCATTTAATATTTCAATATTTGAACTTATGTCAGAAGCCACAACAGGAAGACCTGCTGCCATTGCCTCTACAAGTGCCGAGGGCATCCCCTCCCATAAAGAGGGAAAACAAAATATATCAAGGGCCTTTAAGAAAATAGAGACCTCTTTTTCATACAATGTTCCAGTGAGAATACATTGCACATCCATCTGCTCTGCCATCTGTTTAAGGACATCCTTTAATGGTCCATCACCTGCAATCGCTACGACTACATCTTTTAAGCCTGATACAGCCCTGAGCAGATACTCATGACCCTTCTGGGGAGTTAATCTTCCCACAGAACCGATGATCCACTTATCTTCAGGCAGGCCAAAGGATCTTCTTGCCTCTCTCTTATCCAATGCTATTCTGAATCTTTCAATCAATACTCCATTGTGGATTACCCTTATCTTTTCTTTCTTGACCCTATCAAACCTGATTATGTCTTCAGCAACTGACCTCGACACTGCAATCAGGCAATCAGACCATACTGCCAGAAGCCTGTTTATAAGTCTTCTATGTAGCTTTGGCCTTTCTGGTGAAATGTACAGGTTATGAAATGAAGGTATAATCACCGGTGTTCCTGCAAGCACACCAGCAATCCTTCCATAGAGATTGGCATGATACTGGTGGGTTCTCAGGACATCTATGCCTTCCCTCTTCAAGACCTTATAGATATCCAGCACTGCCCTCCAGTCAAAACCATGCCCCTTCATCCTGTTCAAAACGGTTACATCAAAACCCTCTTTTACCAGCCTATCAGCTACCTCACCACCGCTTCTGATACAACAAACAACAGGCACAAACCTGTCTCTGTCATAATGGGTGACTACCTTGTAAATCATATTTTCAACACCGCCTGTTGAAAGACTGGTCACAAGATGTAAAACCCTGTATTGTTTGTTCATCCTCTCAGCCCTCTAATCACCGATTTAAGCCAGTCAGCAAAGCCCATAACAGAACATGGCAAATGCTCCTTCCAGATATCAAGAAAAGCACTCTTTAGTTCCTCACGTACTCTGTCCTCATCTGATATTGCCTTCCTTGTGCTTCCACATCTGTGTTCAAAGGGAATGTTCAGCACATAGTTTTTATAACCTGCAGCGAGTGTCTTCATAGAAAGATCCTTGTCATAATAATGGATAGTAAAAAGAGTATTGAACCCACCTACCTTAGAAAACAGATCACGACCAAGGGCCATCAAAAGACCATCCACTACTGCCACAGGCTCAAAGGCCTTTGTGATTGTTGGATTGTCCATCCTGGAGTGCACAATCCCCTTGCTTCTGTAAGAGCCATCCCTTCTGATCACCTTTGCACCATAAAGACCAATCACTCCAGCGTCAGGCCTGCTGTTAAAGAACCCTATTAAATCCTTTACCCATTTATTTTTTGATATAAACAGATCATTATGCATAAAGCAGAGCAGTGGATATCGTGCCCTTTCAGCACCTTCGTTACATGCCCTTGATATGCCAAGATTCTCCCTGCTTCTTATGTATTTCAGAGCCTTGTCTCCTGAGAGCCTCTCAGGTGTATCATCTGTAGAGCCATTGTCAAAAACTATAATCTCATAGTCACAATCTCTGTTTTTCCTTCTTATATCCTCGATGCATCTGAGGGTCATCTCAATCTTATTGTATACAGGAATTATTATACTCAGGCCTTCCATCTCTTCTCCGTATATTCTTTTATAAGCATCATAAACTGCTCTTTGTTACCTATTCCCATCTTCTCACAGTAAGAATCAACAATCCTCTGTTTTTCATCCCTTGTAAAAGGCAGTTCTGGATGATTGAGATACCCCAGATCCTTTGCATAACATCTATTCTTAAAAAATCCCACCCTCTTTATACCATCAATATCTATAAATCCCTCGAATCTTCCATCCCTGACAAAGATATGGGAGAGATGGGCATCTCCCATATAAAATCCCTTCTTATGGAGGTCTACAATACCGTCTATAACCTCTGCAATTGTCTCTTCTGATAAGACTTCGCTGCCTCTTATAACCATATCATAAAGGGATCTACCCTCAAGGGAGACAAAGATATAAAAAGGAAGCCCACCTTTCTTGAAATATCCATATCCTTTTATTTCAGGCACCTTCACACCTGCATTTAAAATATCCTGAAAACCAGAAATCAAAGTTCTGTATTTTAAAAGCATTGAAAACAGCATCCTGTCCTTTAATTTCTGTGGGTGTAGTATCTTTGTAAAAAGAGAGGTTTCTTTATCAAATACAAGGGTGGTTCTCTTAACTGTCGGAAATAACTGATAGCCATATTTTTTCATCAACTCCTCTGCCTTGTTGTTGACACCTCTTACTGGTTCTAAGATACCCGGATCCTTATAAATCATTTCAAAAAGTTCTATAAGTCTCTCCTCTACATCACTGTTCTGGCAGCAATACACAGCCAGATCCTTATATTCTTTTTTACTAGGCCCAAGCATATTAATTACTTCTCACAATAGCCTCATAGGTCTTCAGTGTATCAGTGATCATTCTCTCAAAGGAGAACCGCTCCAGTATGGTCTGCCTTGCCCTTTTCCCCAGAGTCAGTCTCAGTTCACTATGCCCTATAAGATAATCAATCCTTGATGCCAGATCTTCCACATCCCTAACATTAAAAAAAACTCCATTAACCTGATCCTTAATAAAAGAATGAAAGGTGGGTATTCTTGAGACCACCACAGGTCTCTCCATGGCCATTGCCTCAAGAAGGGCTGTGCCAAGCCCTTCCATAAAAGATGGATAGACAAAGATATCCATTGTCTTTAATACCTCTGGAATATCCTCCCTGTGGTCAAGACAATACACCCTGTCTCTTAAAGAACTCTCCACAAGGGCAATATACTTTTTATATGTTCTCTCTGTCATCCTGCCAGCAAAGATCAAAATCACAGGGTGTCTTTTCCCTATTATATTAAATGCCTTTAAGAGATACTCCTGCCCTTTTACCCGGGTGAAGGTTGAAGTGTTTCCAATGGTTATATATCCATCAGGTATATTCAGTTCCTTCTTCAGGTCTTTAACCTCAGGATTAAACCTGTCAGTATCTACAGAGGAGTAGATCACCTCAGTCTTTTCCGCTTTGATGCCAGACCTTATGCAGACCGCCTTAACTGCTTCACTGATTGCCACAATCCTGTCAGGAATTGCATAGATAAATCTTGTAAGGGGGTCTCGTCCTATCGGGTATAGATTGTGTCTGAACCGCACAAGTCTCCTGCCAGTGAGTTTTGCTGCAATCCCACCTGCCCAGCTATCAACAGAACTGTGGGTGGAGACAATATCCACATCCTCATCTTTGATAATCCTGATCAATCGGGGAATGCTCTTGAGGTAGGTCTTTTTGTTGAAATCAAGCTCATAGACCTTTATCCCCATTTTCTTTGCCTTGTGTGCAAGCACACTTCCACGGTTACAGGCAATTATTGCTTTATGCCCCTTCTGTGTAAGCCCTATACATTCAGAGAGCACTCTGTTTTGCTGTCCTCCCCATTTCTTAAGGGTTTCCGTATGAAGGATATTCAACTCTAACCCCTTGTCTTTCTTAAAACAAAAAATCGGTGAACACAATTTATTTCATTAAGAAAGGTCTTTTCAAGAACAAAATACCTTTTCAGTAACCTTTTAAAATCCTTATATGAGACCCCTCTGTTAATCTCCCAGTGATGTTGTCTGCTTTTTATATCCTTCTTGTTAAATGGATATTTCAGTATTACCCTTTTGTTGCCAAGTAGTGGCAGGTCTATCTCAATCTTTACATATTTCCTTTTGTGTGGAACAGATATAATCACCCTGTCTCTTGTAATCCTCTGAAAATCCCTGATAACGCCTTCCAGATCATCAAATGGTATATGTTCAAGCACCTGACAACAGAGTATCACATCGAAGCTATTGTCACCAAAAGGCATTGACCTTATGTCAGAGATAATATCCGGCTGAAGGGTTTCATCTATGTCCATGGTGGTCAGCCTCACATCAGGCAGAAACTCCACCAGTGCCTTCTCCACTATACCACTACCTTTTCCTATAATTAAAACATCACCTGGCCATGCACTAACCACCTCAGAGAGCTGATACCAGTAACTCAGCCATCTTGCTTTTGAATTATACTTCAGGGTTTTATAGCTGTTTTTCATTACACTTCTTCCTCAGCAAATCCATATACAGGGCCTCTATCCTCTCAATCATCCTCTCCGTGGTATGTGACCTCTTTACAACTTCACGAGCCCTCTCCAGCATATTTTTATCAACGCCATCCTGAAGAGTCATGATTATCTTTTCTGCAAGCCCCTTGTGGTCACCCGGTTCAACAAGGAAGCCTGTTTCTCCATCTTTTACAACCTCCGGGATACCACCTACTTTGGTAGCTACTACAGGCACGCCTGCAGCCATTGCTTGCAGAAGACTCTGGGGAAGCCCCTCTGACCATGAACTCAACACGGAAAGATCAGCCACCGCAAGCACCTCTTTTACATCATCTATAAAACCAGTAAAAATCACATTTTTTAGTCCCATTTCATCGGTCATCTGCTGAAGTGCCTTTCTTCTTGGTCCCTCACCAACCAGTAAAAATCTTGCCTCAGGAATCACCTTAGCCACAATGCTGGCTGCCTTAAGGGTCACCTCGTGTCCCTTTACACGCCTCAGTATACCGATGTTCACAACCACAGACGCATCAGGGTCATCAACGCCAAACCTCCTCTTTCTCTCTCGGTTCCTCTCCACATTAAAAAACTCCTCATCCACGCCGGTGGGTATACTTATAACCCTCTCGGGTGGGAACCCACACTGTTTTACAAGATTTTCCCTCATATTCTCACCACAGGTTATATACATGTCAGGCAGATAATGGATGAAATTCAGGGGGGACCTCTTCAGGGGGATATTAAGGTGTCTTGTCCTCACAAGCACAGGTGTGCCTGCAAGCCTGGCTGCAATTCCACCTATCCAGGAGTCTATACCACTGTGGGTATTGACTACATCAAACCTCTTCTTTCTTATAAAAGTGGTTAGCTTCAGGATGCTTTCTACATCATAAGGCTTTCTGAGAGGAAGGGTCTTTACCTCAAGCCCTGCTTTTTGTGCCTCACCATTTATCTTTGCATTTTCTCTACATACTATTGTGACCTCATGCCCTTTATCTCTAAGTCCTGCTGCCTCGGAAAGTACCCTTTTTTCCTGGCCTCCCAGATCATCAGACCATTCAGTGTGAAGAATCCGCATCTGACTTTTTAAAAGCCTCTTTATCCAGGGGTTTTACCTCAAAGAGTTCTTTAATCTTTCCAAGTGTGCTCAGCCCAATTCCTTTGACTTCTAAAAGTTCTTCCATATCCTCAATTCTTCCTCTGCTACTGATATACTCTACAATCAACTCCGCCTTTTTTTGCCCTATACCCTTTACCTGAACAAGGGCTTCCACTGTAGCGGTGTTGATATCCTTCTTCTTCGTCTCTGTAAAACCGTTACCATAAAAGAAAGCCCAAAAGACCAACAAACTGACTATAATAACAAAACCCCTCTTCATACCTCGCCTCCTTTAAGTTTTTTGTTTAGGTAGATGTTCTTGGAAATTTAGTTACTTTATAATATTTTGGGCTAATTTTACAACCCATCTGGCTTCCTCAATCGCCTTTTTAGCATCTCTTATGGTGTATTCTTCAGTAG
>JALUSH010000098.1 GCA_027016675.1 Thermodesulfovibrio sp. | reverse complement strand
TACTATCAATGTATACTAATAATCTTCTGAGAAAACAGGTTTATAATGAAAGAAAGAAACGCTCTCTTGTCTTTTATACCATTGCTGTAATAGTCTCTTTATACCTGTTCTGGACTTTGATCTTTGATGACAACGGGCTGCTGCGTTATTATGAGCTGAAAGAAAAAAAAGCTGTCTTAATAAACGAGATTGCCTCACTGAATAAGGAAACAACAAAATTAAACGAAGAAATAGAGCTACTGAAGAAAGACCCCTTTTACATCGAAAAAAAGGCCCGGGAGGAATTGAATCTCTCCAGGCCTGACGAATATATCTTTCTCTTTGAAGAGTAGGACGGCTTTTAATGTGTCATCCCACTTGAGGAACCATTGATTCCTTCTTCATTCAGGGTATGAATTACATCCTCAAGCATAATCTTCTGGGTGTCTTTTACACGCTGAAGTGTTATATCAAGCTGTTTGGCCACATCCTCAAGACTCATGCCCTGTTGATAATGTAAATTGGCAATGAGAATCTTTAATATATCATCCTCTATAATCTGCCTCATTTCAGGGTCCTCGGCATTTATCTCTTTACATGCCTCGTCAATATGCATACCCTCCTTTATCTTCTCCATTAAGATGTAAATCTCTCTGTCATAAATCTTCTCTTCATCCTCTGAAAATACCTTATAATTTTCCATAGAATTTCTCAGGGGTTAACACTTACAGGTTAATCCCTTCCTCCTTTCATTTATTTTCACCCCAATACTGTCCGATAAACAGTGTAAGTCCTTATAGGATAGGGGATATTAAGCAGTATTATACCCTATTACAGGGTCTTAAAGCTATTGTCTCCCACATAGACTCTGGGATCTCATCAATATACTCTGACAATTGATACCGTCTGCCGCATTCCATGCAGCATAAAACCACCCTTCGTCAGCCAATCAATAGCCTTAATAATTGTTTGCATTTCCTGCAGAGTGGACCTCTGTTTTCATTATCAAAGTCCGTACTCATCCCATCTCTCATCAACAAGTTTTTTTATCTCGGGTAACATCACTATATCATCAGGCCAGTCTCTGCTGAACCCTTCAGAGGGCCATTTCTTGGTAGCATCTATACCCATCTTTCCACCATAGGCAGGAATAGCTGATGCATGTTCAAGCACATCCAGCGGACCCTCAAGTATTACCACATCTCTTTTGGGATCCACGTTATTACCTATTCTCCAGACTACCTCTGCAGGGTCCTGCACATTAACCCAGGAATCCACAACTACAATCATCTTTGTAAAACTCATCTGTCCCATGCCCCAGAGTGCATACATAACCTTCCTTGGATGGCCTGGATACTGTTTATCTATAGAAACAACAGCAATATTATGAAATACACCCTCAATAGGAAGATTCATATCAACTATCTCTGGCAACTGCTTTCTTATCAGGGGCAGAAAGATTCTCTCTGTAGCCTTTGCTATAAAACAGTCTTCCATAGGAGGCTTACCCACGATTGTTGCAGGATACAACGGATCTTTTCTATGGGTAATACATGTTATATGAAAAACAGGAAACTCATCCTGCAGACTGTAGTATCCTGTATGATCACCAAAGGGACCTTCTATTCTTCTTTCTCCTGGTTCACAGTAACCCTCCAGCACAATCTCTGAATTGGCAGGCACCTCCAAATCCACTGTTTCACACCTGACCATCTCAACCGGAGACTTCCTCAGAAAGCCTGCAAAGAGCATCTCGTCAATGCCAGGAGGCAATGGGGCTGTAGCAGAATACATGGTGGCAGGGTCTGAACCAATTGCAACAGCCACCTCGAGCCTTTTTCCCATCCGTTCAGCCTTTCTGTAATGCCGAGCACCATCCTTATGCATATGCCAGTGCATACCTGTGGTACGAGAGTCATATACCTGCATGCGGTACATTCCACAGTTCCTTTCACCTGTCTCAGGGTCTTTTGTGAAAACCATGGGTAGTGTTATGAATCTCCCGCCATCCTGAGGCCAGGTCTTCAATATGGGAAATACATCAAGGCTGGGATTGTCCTTTATGATAACCTCTTTGCATGGGCCATTTTTTACGTACTTAGGCAGAAAGTCACTCAATCTCTTTAGCTTTGGCAGGGTCTTGAGCTTTTCTATAAGATTTGTGGGAATCTCGGGCTCAAGAAACTCCAGGATCTGACATCCTATATCATCAAGACTCTCTACATTAAGGGCTAATTTCATCCTCTCAAAGGAACCAAAGAGGTTGACCACACAGGGGTATCTTGCTCCTTTGGGATTTTCAAATAAAAGGGCAGGACCTTTCTGTTTTACCACCCTGTCGTTTATCTCAGCAATTTCAAGGATGGGATCAACCTCAACCTTGACCCTTCTAAGCAGCCCCTTCTGCTCAAGTACAGATATAAACTCTCTAAGGTCTTTATATGCCATGGTTATGTCATTTCAATCAGTTTTTCTGCAATCTGCACAGCATTAAGCGCAGCGCCCTTGCGCAGATTATCAGCCACTATCCACATGTTAAGACCATTGTCAATGGATTCATCCTCCCTTATTCTTCCCACATAAACCTCATCCTTGCCTGCAACATCAACAGGCAGGGGATAGACGTTCTTTTCAGGGGCATCAAATACAATAATTCCTGGAAAGGCAGCCAGTAGGGCCCTTGCTTCATTTGCTGTTATCTTCTTTTCTGTTTCAATATTTACACTTTCAGCATGACCTCTGAAGACAGGTACCCTTACAGTTGTGGCTGTAACCCTTATGGAGTCATCACCCATGATCTTTTTTGTCTCATTAACCATCTTCATCTCTTCTTTGGTATATCCGTTTTCAAGAAACACATCAATATGGGGCAGGATATTAAAGGCTATCTGGTGTGGATATACACTGCACTGTATTGATCTGAAATTCAACAGGTCTGTAGTCTGCTTCAGCAGTTCATCCATGGCCTTTTTACCTGTGCCTGACACAGCCTGATAGGTGGATACCACAACCCTTTTTATTTTTGCAGCATCATGCAGAGGTTTTAATGCCACCACCATCTGTATAGTTGAACAGTTGGGATTAGCAATAATGCCCTTATGCCACTTCAGATCATCAGGATTCACCTCAGGCACCACAAGGGGAATCTCCGGATCCATCCTCCAGGCGGATGAGTTATCAACAACCACACATCCACTCCCTGCTGCAACAGGTGCCCACTGCCTTGACCTTGAGGCACCGGCAGAAAAAAGTGCTATGTCCACACCCTTGAAGGAGTCCTCTGTAAGGGTCTTTACAACAACCTCTTCACCCCTGAAGGGTATCTTTTTTCCCTCTGAACGTTCTGATGCAAAAAGAACAAGTTCCCCCACAGGAAAGTTCCTTTCCTCAAGGATGGAGACCATTTCCTCACCTACTGCTCCAGTAGCCCCAACAACAGCAACCACATATTTTTCTTTCTTCTTCAACATTTTATATCCTCCCTGTTTTCGTATAACTCTATAGAGTTTTCTGTTAGTTTATCATTGTACATACTGCCTATAGTCAATGGCCTATGGCCTGTTTTTTTACTATAGAATCAAGAAGGTTCTCAAGAAAAATCAGTGTTACCACAAACTCGGTTACAAGAATACCAACTATAAGCTGAAAGCACTGCTATTGCTTTATCACTGAATTTGCATTGCCATATATTATAGCATCTATAACCACCTTATTTTCAAACAAAAATTACCCCCCTTGTCAGCCTGCCCTGCTTGCAGTTATAATTTCAGATATGAAAATAGAAAGACTTGAACTCAATGGGTTTAAATCCTTTGCCGAAAAGACCACCTTTATTTTTCATCCTGGAATCACCTGTATCGTCGGCCCGAACGGCTGTGGCAAAAGTAACATTGTTGATGCAGTAAGATGGGTGCTTGGAGAGCAGTCAGCCAAGACCCTCAGGGGTGGCAAGATGGATGAGGTAATTTTCAATGGCTCCCAGAACAGGAAACCAAAGGGAATGGCCGAGGTAACCCTTTACATTGCCTTCCCGGACACTCAGGACAACGGAGAAAAAGGCGAACGGATTGTCACTGTTACCCGTCGACTCTACCGTTCTGGAGAGAGTGAATACCTGATAAACAAGAATTTATGTCGCTTAAAGGACATTCGTGAGATGTTTCTTGATACAGGCCTTGAGATGAAACGGTATTCCATACTCGAGCAGGGTAGCATTGGCGAGTTGATAAATGCCAGACCCCAGGACAGACGATTCCTTATCGAGGAGATAGCAGGCGTTATGAAATACAAGGCAAGAAAAACAGAGGCCATTGCCAAGCTTGAGTCTTCACGTCTCAACCTGCAGCGTATCTCCGACATACTTTCTGAGGTGAAAAGACAGAGAAACTCCCTGGACAGACAGGCAAAGAAGGCCATACG
>JALUSH010000097.1 GCA_027016675.1 Thermodesulfovibrio sp. | reverse complement strand
TTATAATATTATTTCGAAATTGATTTGACAATTCTTATATAAATTATTGTAGAATAAGTTCATGGAAAACAATAATAATAAACGCATCTTTGAGATGCAGGCCGAGGTCTGTAAGACACTCACCAACCCTAAAAGGCTCGAGATTATTCATGCACTGAAAGACGGTGAGAAGAATGTGACCGAACTGGTAGAGATACTCGGCATTCCAAAGGCCAATGTATCACAGCATCTTTCGGTAATGAAAAAAATGGGCATCTTAAAATCAAGAAGAGAGGGTGTGAACATCTACTACAGTATCTCCAACCCCAAGGTTATCGAGGCCTGCAACCTGATGCGCGAGGTGTTGACAGAACAATTACGGGAACGGGAACGAATTTTATCCAGCCAGTAAAAGGCGTTCCTTCAATCGTTTGATTCTGTCACGAAGAAGGGCAGCCCTTTCAAAATCAAGTTCTCTTGCCGCTTCTTTCATCTCAACCTCAAGTCTCTCTATTTCTTTCTCATCTATCCTGTAATCCTCAGAAGGTTCCTCTACAGCAGGAACTGTCCAGTAATCAGCCTCATATATTGTGCTCAGTATATCCTTTATGTTGCTCTTTACTGTCTCAGGAGTAATGCTCATCTTCCTGTTGTATTCCATCTGTATCTTTCGTCTTCGCTCTGTCTCTTCTATAGCCCTTTTCATAGAATTAGTTATCCTCTCTGCATACAGGATAACCTTGCCATTAACATTTCTTGCCGCCCGTCCTGCGGTCTGTATCAGGGAACGTTCTGATCTGAGAAAGCCCTCCTTGTCAGCATCAAACACTGCCACAAGAGAGACCTCTGGAAGATCAAGCCCCTCTCTTAGAAGATTTACCCCTATAAGGACATCAAACCTGCCCAGCCTTAAGTCCCTTATTATCTCCACACGCTCAAGTGTATCAATATCAGAATGTAGATACCTTGCCCTGATACCAAGATCTGTATAATAGTCAGTAAGATCCTCAGCCATTTTTTTTGTTAATGTTGTAACAAGTACACGCTCCCCCCGGGATACCCTCTCCTGTATCTCCTTCATCAGGTCATCTACCTGGCCACTTACTGGCCTTACCTCTATTGCAGGGTCAACAAGCCCTGTGGGACGGATTATCTGTTCCACAATCCTTCCCCTGGATTTCTCTATCTCATAGGGGCCTGGTGTAGCAGATACATAGATTACCTGGTTCACCCTGTGTTCGAACTCCCTGAAGGTAAGGGGCCTGTTGTCCAGTGCTGATGGCAGTCTGAATCCATACTCAACAAGTGTCATCTTTCTTGATCTGTCACCCTCATACATACCACCAATCTGGGGTATGGTTACATGGGATTCATCAATTATAAGCAGATAATCCTCCGGGAAATAATCAATCAATGTATAGGGTGGCTCACCAGGGGCACGACCACTGAGGTGACGGGAGTAGTTCTCAATACCATGACAGTAACCAAACTCTCTGAGCATCTCCATATCAAACCTTGTCCGCTGCTCAATACGTTGTGCCTCAAGTGTTCTGCCCTGTCTGAGGAAATACTCAATCCTTTCCTCCAGTTCCTTTTCTATACTCTTTAATGCCTCCTCCAGTCTGTCCCGTGGGGTTATCCAGTGACTATTTGGATAAATGGCTATCTTTTCAAGCCTTCTCAGACGTTCACCTGTAAGAGGGTCAAACTCCACAATGGCATCCACCTCATCCCCAAAGAACTCTATTCTTATACCTTTATCAAGGGAAAAAGAAGGATAAACCTCTACGATATCACCTCTCACACGGATGTTGCCTCTTCTGAAGTCCTTATCTGACCTTTCATAAAGCATATCCACAAGTCGCCTTATCAGGGCATCCCTTTCTGTCCTCATCCCCTCCTCAACAATCAGATGCATGGCCATATAGTCCTCTGGTGAACCAATACCATAGATACATGACACAGAAGCAACCACAATAGTATCGCCTCTTTCCAGTACCGCCCTGGTGGCGGAATGGCGCATCCTGTCGATATCATCATTAATAAGGGCATCCTTCTCAATATATGTGTCTGACTGGGGGATATATGCCTCGGGCTGATAGTAATCATAGTAGCTTACGAAAAACTCCACTGCATTTTCAGGAAAGAGTTCTTTGAACTCACCGTAAAGCTGTGCTGCAAGGGTCTTATTATGGGCAATAACAAGGGTAGGTTTATTCAGGTTGGCTATCACATTGGCAATGGTAAAGGTCTTTCCAGAGCCTGTAACACCAAGTAAAACCTGGTGTTTGACTCCCAGCTCTATGCCCTCTGTCAGTTCCTTTATTGCCTTTGGCTGGTCACCTGCAGGAGTGAAGCTGGTCTGGAGTATAAATCTATCACGATCTATTGTCATGAAGTTTGTTTGAGCTTACCCCAGGTTAGGCAGCAAACCTTGATTCAAGGGCTTTTACAGCCTCTTCAAGCCTTATTAATCTCTCTTTAAGACTTTCGTGTTCTTCTCTCTTTACTACTGCTTCATAAAGTCTATCTATTCTTTTGTTAGTCTCATCGATTCTCTTATTAGTTTCTATAATCATTCCTACCAGTTCATCTCTTACCAGGATTATCTTTTCCATTACAGAATCAATCTTTTTGTTGGTCTCATCAATTCTCTTATTAGTTTCGTCTATCCTCCTGCTCTGATCAGATAAATGAAGGTTTATGTCATCAAGCCGTTTGTTAGTGAATTCAAGACGCACCTTTATCTCCTGATTTTCCTGTTTTATGAATTCTATCTCAGGTAGTATCAGATCTTTGAGTACTGATCTTATAGTTTCTTTAATATCCATATCTAAAGTATATCACCTGCTTCCCTGAAATGTCAAAATCCGTTAAGTAAAATAAAGGCGGTTGGGTAAACCAACCGCCTTCTTGTAAAGTACTATGCATATACAGAATTATAAAGCTCTGTATTATATCTTTACCTGCAATTGCCAGCGCACAAAAGTAGCGCTATCATCATAGGTATAAAAATCACCTGGCCTCATATGTTCAATGAGAAGATAGCCATCAATCTTTTTGGTGAATTTATACGAGAGCTTACCCTGGAACAGGTCACCTCTGCTTTTACTGTCACGCGAATAGATGGAAGCAGTATTAAGAGTTCCAAAGTGTGTGGCTGGATCCTCGTTTGCCCTCAGATAGTTATAAGCAAAGGAGAATTTTGTCTTCGCTGTGAAGGCAAGATTAATAGCTGCCCTGTAAAGCTGGAGATTTGTCCAATAAGCAGGGATACCAGTTTCAGGTGCAAGGGTGAGAATGAAGAGTTCGCTCATCCAGGGCCAGCGAGAGAACAGAGGGTTCCATGCCTCGTTCTTCTCTGTATCAGGGTCATCACCAGAGAGATAAACATACCTCAGTTCAAAGCCTGGTTTCCACATAATATTATTGTATGACCTTTTTACATATACATAGCCGCCATTTGCCTTCCTGTCTCTTCCACTGTCATATTCACCCCACTGGTGTGCATACTCAGCCCCAAATTTCCAGTTATTATATTTGTAGACTATATGTGCACCGATTGCATTAATATCAAGCTTTCCATCAGGTCCTGTATCTGTATCCTCCCTTTTGTAGATATAATAAGGCTCCACGGTGAGATTATCCACTGCCTTTACCCTTCCATAGGCAACAAAGCCCTTTTCATCTGATGTATTGATTACTCTCTTTTCAGCAGGATAAAGTGAGGGCAGATATCTATCTGTTGACTGGTCTGTGATGTAAATAAGGTCGAGGTTAAAGTCTTTATTGAATTTAATGTTTGCCCTTGCAGCATTGAAGTAGAATGTCCTTGAACCATCCATAGGTGTTCCATCCATTATAAGGAAGCCCTCACCATGTGTAAAGAGGAAGTTCTGTCTCCCAATCTTTAAATCAACAGGCAATCCAAGAAAATCCCTTGCTTCAATATAGAGATTGTCAAAAACAACTTCATCCTCATTGAGGCCAAAGGGTCTGCTATTAGGATTACTGGAGTTCATGAAATAACGTGCCTCATTGGTGAGTTTGATGAAAAAGATATACTTCTTGTCATAATCAAACTTTGTCCAGATCGATGTTTTCAGCCTGAAGAAATTATCATCCTTATGATCACCATTTTTGAAATCAAAGACATTATCCCACGTCTCCTGTCTGAATCTAAGGTAAGCTCCATAGGTAGTGTCCAGCTCATCAGGACCAAAAATGTGTTCAGCAAGGGCAGATGTTACAAAAAGCATTAATGACAATACTACCAGAAGTGCTGTTGTTAAAAACCTCTTCATTTTTACCTCCTAACCTGATAATTTTTGTTTAATTAAAACTGGCAAATAAGATAACATTTTTACATTTAATCGGTCAATCAGGGCATCTCTTTCTGTCCTCATCCCCTCTTCAACTTTAAAGTATATCACCTGGT
>JALUSH010000096.1 GCA_027016675.1 Thermodesulfovibrio sp. | reverse complement strand
ATGTAGAACAATATTTATAGGAGTCGGTAGTTTTTTGCCACTGGATTTGAGATATACTCAAATCCAGCAATAATGTTAAGTAGTAGTGGCGTGGTGGAGTCTTACACATCATTCTCAGCGGACCTCCATGTACGTCGAGAATGACGTGAAAAAGCTATACCCACCGCCTGACCAAAGAGTCAATTGGCAGATTTGAATAGAAGGGATAACTTTCACTAAAGGTATCTTTTAAGGTATTATATATTTTATGCATGCAAAGGTAATTTCCTTAAATATAAGCGAAAGAAAAGGTGTACGAAAAAAGCCTGTTACTGAGGTAGAACTAAAAGAGAACTTCGGCATATCCGGTGATGCCCATGCATCGTCTGAGTGGCACAGGCAGGTCAGTCTTCTTGCCATGGAAAGCATAATGAAAATGAAAAAGGCAGGTCTTGATGTGGGTCCTGGTGATTTTGCTGAAAACATTACGACAGAAGGCATTGATCTCCTGCATCTGCCACTTGGCACGAGATTACTAATAGGTAATGATGTGGAGGTTGAGGTAAGTCAGATAGGTAAAGAGTGCCACAGCCGTTGTGCTATCTACTATCAGGCAGGAGACTGTGTAATGCCAAAGGAAGGTATATTTGTGAAGGTAATCAGAGGGGGTAGAATAAAAATTGGTGACAGGATAAGGATAAAGAACTAATATGTTCTCTGTTGCAATATTAACATTGAGTGATAAGGGATCCAAAGGCGAGAGAGAGGATACAAGCGGCTCCATTATCAAAGAGATTGTCCAGTCAAAGGGTATGGAGGTTAAACACTATGAGATAATACCTGACGAGCGTGACATCCTTAGAGAAAGGCTTCTCAGACTGGCAAAGGAAGTAGATCTTATACTTACAACAGGAGGCACGGGGCTCACACCAAGGGATATCACACCAGATGTAACCCTTGAGATAATCGACAGGGAGATTCCAGGTATTGCCGAGGCCATGCGGTCTGAAGGACTCAGAAAGACCCCAATGGCCATGCTTTCAAGGGCAGTGGCTGGAGTAAAGGATGAATGCCTCATTATAAATCTTCCCGGAAGTCCCAGGGCTGTCAGAGAAGGCCTTGATGTAATAATTGATGTACTACCCCATGCTATTGAAAAAATAAAAGGCTCAGAGGAAGAGTGTGCGCGGTAAGATAGTATATCTCTTTACAACACTGCTACTATTGTTGTTCCTCCCCTCTATTGCCAGCCCTATAGCCCCTGAGGATATCATCCAGTTAAAACCCTATTACGAAACTGACAGAATCCCTTCAGGAAGCAACTTCAGGCTTGCCATTGAGATGAGAGTTCTGTCAGGCTGGCATATAAACAGCAACAAACCATCCAGTGAATTTGCCATTCCAACAGAGGTGAAAATTAATCCTCCTGAGGGAATAGTTATTAAGGAGATAGTCTTTCCACCTCACAGGGTTGTAGAATTGCAATCCATTGGCGGCAAGACCGAGATATTTGATGGCATATCTTACATAATCATTAAGGGACATGTTGGCGATACTGTAGAACCGGGAAGATACGCACTTCCTGCCAGGTTTGTCTATCAGGGCTGTAGTGATACGGTATGCCTGCCACCTGCAGAGAAGGTGGTTCCCTTTGTTTTGGATATTGTACCCACGGGCACACCTGTTAAGAGATTGAACAGCCAGATCTTTTCACAGGAGGGAGTATCTGTTACTTCTGGTCTGAAACCTCCCCCTTCAATCACACCAGGTAGAGAAGGAGATATCCAGAGGATGGTTGCTGAGAAGGGACTCCTTGTTACATTGTTCCTGATCTTTCTTGGAGGGCTTGCCCTGAATCTTACACCCTGTGTCTATCCACTTATACCTGTAACCATATCATATTTCGGAGGTATTGAGCATAAAGGAAGGGGCTTTATAAATGCCTTATCTTATGTTCTTGGCATTGCTGTAATGTATTCCCTGCTTGGTACAGCGGCAGCACTTTCTGGCAAAATGCTCGGCACCCAGCTCACAAGTCCCATAGTAAGCGTTGTGATAGCTGCTATAATGGTTCTGCTTGCCCTCAGCATGTTCGGTCTATACGAGATCAGGGTGCCAGGATTTGTAATGAGACTTGCAGGTGGTGAGGCAAAAACAGGCTTTGCAGGCTCTTTCATAATGGGTGTGACCATGGGACTGGTTGCTGCACCATGTATTGGTCCCTTTGTTGTAGGGCTTCTTACATATGTGGCTGTCCTGGGTGACCCCTTCAGAGGCTTTATAATGTTCTTCTTCCTTGCTATTGGTCTGGGACTTCCCTATCTGATCCTGGGAACCTTTTCAAGCAAGCTCTCATCACTGCCTCGCTCTGGTGAATGGATGATCGGTGTAAGAAGAATCTTTGGTTTCATCCTCCTTGTAATGGCAGTTTACTTTCTTGACCCTGTTCTTGAGAAAACCACATACAATATCCTTTTTTCACTCATTCTTGTGGCAGGTGGTGCATGGTTGATCATCTTCGACAGGTCAGGAGAAAAGGCCAGGGGCTTTCATATCATCAAATCTGTCATAGCCATTGCAATGATTATTGCGGGCACGCTGTTTTATAGCCCCAATCTGAAAAGTAGCAATGAAATCCACTGGTATCAGTACAGTGAGACGGTTCTAAGGGATGCACGGAACAATGGAAAGCCTGTTGTTATAGACTTTTATGCTGACTGGTGTATCCCCTGCAAGGAGCTTGATACCCTGACATACTCAGATCCAAGGGTTCAACGATACGATGGCAGGATTGTATTCATAAAGGTCGACCTTACCAATGATAAGGGAGAGTTTGTACAGAAGATTAAGAGGCAGTATGATATAAAAGGCGTACCCACAGTGGTCTTTCTTGGCAGGGATGGCAGAGAGATAAAGGAACTGAGGCTTACTGGCTTTGAAAATGCAGAGTCCTTTATAAAAAGACTGGAAAGAGTACTCTCCTATTAGCCCCTGTCTCAAAATCCAGTTGAAAGGACAAAAAGGAATAACTGAAAACACTGCTATAACTTCATCGCTGGATCTGGGGTAATCACTCTATCTTTTTGCCGTTTCTTTCTATGTTTCTCTATATATTGAATCCTGTATCTGTCGAGCATATCATTAGGGGCTGGTTCCACTTCAAGAGAATACAACTGGCCATCAAGTTTAAAGACCTGCACTGTCACTCTTCTAAGTCTCCTGGCATCAGAGTATCTTGCTGTCATGGAAGCTGCCAGCAGTATATCTGATTCCATGGGAGTTCCGCTCAGGATCGTTATGGGACTTCCCACACCTGGCACCTTCATAAGCATATCATGCCTGTCTGCAAGGGAGATTATTCTTTCGTTTTCTTCCCTGTTTCTTCCCACCACTATCTTGCATTGTGGTGAAAGTCTGAAGTGCCTTCCCACCCTGAGAAGATGTATCTCTTTTAACTCAGGCTCAGGATTATAATTCAGAAGGTCTCGCAATCTTGTGGCATAGGTTGGTTCTGTAAGCAGACAGCCACCTGCAGGTGAGGGATAATCATCCAGACCCAGCGCTTCTGCCAGTGCCATCTGAGGCTTGCGTGTCCTGCCTTTAAAGGCATAAAGTTTTTCTCTGTCCACAAGGCCTCTCTGCTCCGGGATGGTTGGTGGGAGAAGCTTTGCACTCAAAGGTCTGAGAACAAGGCCTTCCACTCCTGCTTCACGATCAATCCTGGGAAAACATTCTCTTCGTTGACTCATTGGTCTCTGTCCGAGCACCTCGCCCGTAACCAGGAAATCTGCTCCTATCAGTTCCATATAGGTCTTTGCCTCTTTAAGCATAAGAATCCTGCAGTCAATACAGGGGTTCATGTTCTTACCATGGCCGAATTTAGGGTTCTTTATAATCTCAAGAAACTTGTCAGCAAGATGACAGAGCTTTACCTCAAAACCAAACTTTTCTGCAGCAGGTAATGGATTTCTTGAACAGGATGAACTGTCAGAGATGTCACAGCCAAAATGGGTAAGAAATGTTATGGCCTTAACATCAATACCCTGCTTCAGAAGCACCAGGATGGCAAGGGTACTGTCAAGCCCTCCTGAAAGAAGGGCCACTGCAGTTGGTCTTTTCTTGTTATCTGATCTCTCATGCATTTTTGAATGACTCCTTTAGTTGTTCCTTTGTTGCCACAGCTGTACCTATCTTTCCGACCACTATTCCTGCAGCATGATTTGCTATAACCGCTGCCTCTTTCAAATTAGCACCTGCTGTATAGGCAAGTGTGAATGTAGCGATTACTGTATCTCCTGCACCTGTTACATCATAAACACTCCTTGCAACCGTTGGTATATGGGTAACTGACTCATCCTCAAAAAGACTCATACCATGCTCCCCTCTGGTAATCAATACAGAATCACATCTCAGACGTTTCAACAGACCCTTGCCTGCCCTTATGAGGGTAGCCTCGTCTTTTATCTCTATGCCAGAGCCCTGTGAAGCCTCTTTTACATTAGGGGTTATTACAGATACATTCTTGTACATGGGAAACTTGCCAACCTTTGGGTCAACAGCAACAAAAACATCCCTGTCCTTGAATTCCCTGACCAGCAGCTTCATGAGCCTTTCTGTAACCATGCCTTTCTTGTAATCAGATACGATTACAGCATCCCACTCGCCTCGTGAGGACAGAAGAAAGTCTGCTATCTTCCTGTATCTCGAACCGTCAATGGCCTTTCTGTCCTCTCTGTCGAAGCGAACAACCTGCTGATTATGGGCAATAACCCTTGTTTTAACTGTTGTGGGTCTTTTACCTATGAATATTCCAGAAACATCAATGCCCCGCTCCTTCAATAATCCCTCGAGTACCTCACCTTGAATATCATTGCCCCTGATACCAACTACTGTGGCAGCAGCACCAAAAGAGACAATATTGGCAGCCACATTTGCAGCACCTCCCAGGTTATAGTTCTCTTCCTTTACATCAACAACAGGCACAGGGGCCTCAGGTGATATCCTTTCCACAAGCCCCCAGATATAATGGTCAAGGATAATATCACCGATCACAAGGATTCTTTTTTTGTTGAAATTCTTCAGGATCCTGGATAAATTCATAAGATACTTTTATGGTATATTAATTCAATTGAGGGCAAGGCCCTGTTTGATATTATAATATTTTAGCGTTTCTCCGCTATATATTGCAAAATGAATTACACATGGATATATCTGACGTTAATATCAGCATTCTCACTGGCCAGCAGTGATGCCCTGCTTAAAAGCTCTCTTAAGCAGGGTAATGAATATCTCCTTGGCTGGCTTAGATTTGTAATATCCCTGCCCTTTCTCCTGATTGTACTCTTATATATCCCTGTACCTGAGCTTGACAGGAAATTCTATACGGCCTTCTTCAGTGCACTACCCCTTGAGATACTCGCCATGGCACTTTATCTCAAGGCCATTCAACTGTCGCCATTAAGCCTTACACTACCCTTTCTTTCCCTGACGCCGCTTTTCCTTACCGTGGTCTCGCCTCTCATAACATCAGAGGGGATCTCCCTGAAGGGTGGCCTTGGGATATTACTTGTAACTCTTGGCAGTTACTGCCTGAACCTCAATAGAATAAGAGAGGGGTTCCTCGCACCTTTCAGAGCTATTCTCAAGGAAAAGGGATCGATTTACATGATTATAGTTGCTTTCATTTACAGTATTACCTCATCACTTGGAAAGGTTGCCGTGGAGCATTCCTCTCCCATGTTCTTTGGTGCCACCTATTTCACTGTTGTAACACTTGTGTTTACACCCCTTATCATTCTTAACAGAAAGGCCATAAAAATTAAAAAGTCTTTTAATCTCAAGCACATTTATGTTGCATTATCAGGATTCTTCTTTGCATTAATGATAATATCCCATATGTATGCCATTGATATTGCAAATGTGGCCTATATGATCTCCATCAAGCGTTCAAGCCTGTTAATCGGTTCAATCTATGGCTTTATATTTTTCCATGAAAAACAGGTGCTGGAAAGACTTGTTGGTGCCATATTAATGTTTGCTGGATTTGTATTGATTGTTACAGGTTCGTAATAGTTTTTTGGGAGGGGCCCCATCCCCGGAGGGAAAGAGATGGGGCCGAATGAGGAGACCCAATCTCGAGGGGGCGGAGATGGGTCATATTTATTATTTAACATTATCCAGAAAAAAATCAAGTCCTTTTTTGAGCAGATTTGTTAAAATATGGGATATTATTTATAGGCATTTTATATGAAAAAAAAGGCTGTAATATTGCTGAATCTGGGCGGACCAGATAGCCTCGCAGCAGTCAGGCCCTTCCTGTATAATCTCTTTTCAGACAGGGAGATGATAAGGCTGGGACCGTCTTTTATGCAGAAACCCCTTGCCTTCCTTATCTCTATTATACGGGCACCTAAAACCAGGAAGGCATACAGTTTAATCGGGGGCAGGTCTCCCATCCTTCAGATTACAAGACAACAGGCTGAAAAACTTAACAATGCCCTTCAACCTCATGGAGAGTTTAAGGTCTACGTGGGCATGAAATACTGGTACCCCTTTATAAGGGATGCCATAAGGGAGGCCATGGAGGATGGTGCGGAGATGATAATCGGACTCAGCCTGTATCCTCAATACTCAAGGGCCACAACAGGCTCTACAAAGAGGGATTTTGATTATGAAATAGCAAAACACAGGATACCTGTAGTTCGATTCATTAAGTCATGGTATAATCATCCCCTGTATATCCAGGCAATGAAGAAGTTAATCCTGGAAAAGATAAGGGGTTTTGATACAAAGGACTTCTACCTTTTATTCAGTGCCCACAGCCTGCCTGCAAGCTCCATCGAGGAAGGAGACCCCTATGAAAAGGAGATACATGGGACAGTAGAAGCAATAGTTGATGCCCTCAGGGACTCTGTTCAGGAAATGCCTGCATACAGTATCAGTTATCAAAGCAGAACAGGTCCTGTAAGATGGCTGGGGCCCTCAACAGACGAAGAAATAATACGCCTTGCCAGGACAGGGATAAAAAGAGTTATTGTTGTTCCTGTAAGCTTTGTATCTGATCATATAGAGACACTGTATGAGATTGACATCCTTTATAAAGAACTTGCTGAAAGATACGGGATAATCCTTGAGAGGGTTGGTTCACTAAATACCCATCCTACTTTTATTTCTGCACTCAAGGAGATTATTATAAAGGCTTTGTAGAGAAGGAGTTCTTGTATGGAACTTTCAATAGGCTTTTCAACCTGCCCCAATGATACCTTTATTTTTTATGCCCTTGTAAATAACAGGATTGATACAAAGGGCATGAGGTTTCGTGCCATATTAAAGGATGTGGAAGAGCTTAACAGGCTTGCCTTAAAGGGGACACTGGATATCACAAAGGTCTCCTATCATGCTGTGGGGTACATACTTGATGAGTACTGTCTTTTGCATTCAGGAGGAGCACTTGGAAGAGGCTGTGGTCCTCTGCTTGTTGCAAGAAAGAGGCTTTCTCCCCTGTCTCTCAGGAACAAAAAAATAGCCATTCCGGGTGTATACACCACAGCACATTTACTGTTGAAGCTATATGACCCTGATATTGCAAGACATGTTGTTGCCATGCCTTTCTTTGAAATAATGCCATCCCTTCAGAAGGGAGATGTTGATGCAGGCCTGATAATACACGAAGGCAGGTTCACATATCCTTACTACGGGCTGAAGGAGATAGTTGATCTCGGGCAGTGGTGGGAGGAAATTACAGGTCTTCCCATACCACTGGGAGGAATTGTTGCAAAGCGTTCCATTGGAAAAGACAGACTCATAGAGATCGAAAAACTCATAATCAAAAGTATAGATTACGCATACAGCCATCCTGAAGAGGTGATGCCATATATAAAAGGCCATGCCCAGGAGATGGAGGAAGAGGTAATAAAACATCACATTTCCCTCTATGTGAATGAATTCAGCTTAAACCCCGGAGAGAAGGGTATTAAATCCATAGAGTATCTCTTGAAAAGGGCTGCTGAGATTGGCGTTTTACCAGATAGTAAAAAGCCTGTTTTTTGCACCTAAATTGACTTTTTCTCCTGTCTAACGTTATATTTATTAACTATGGCAAAGGATTACAAGGATACACTGAATCTTCCACGGACAGACTTTCCCATGAAGGCAAATCTCTCCAGACGAGAGCCTGATTTTATCAGGTTCTGGAAGGAGAGAGATATCTATTCAAAGGGGCTAAAAAAACGTAACAGAAAGAAAACCTTTATACTTCATGATGGCCCTCCTTATGCCAATGGTCATATCCATATGGGACATGCCCTTAACAAGGTCTTAAAGGATATCATCGTGAAATACAAGATGATGAAGGGGTTTTATTCTCCTTACGTGCCGGGGTGGGACTGTCATGGCCTGCCCATAGAACTACAGGTTGACAAAAAACTGGGCTCGAAGAAGGCTGAGACAGGTATTCTGGAAAAAAGGAACCTGTGTCGTGAATATGCAGAGCAGTTCGTGGATATACAGAGAGAGGAGTTCATTCGCCTTGGGGTCCTTGGAGACTGGGACAGACCATATCTTACCATGTCCTATGACTACGAGGCAAACACCATAAAAGAGTTTTTCCATCTCCTTGAGGCTGGTTATGTATATCGAGGGAAAAAACCTGTTCACTGGTGTCCATCCTGCGTAACAGCCCTTGCAGAGGCAGAGGTGGAGTACATGGAAAAGACCTCTCCTTCAATATATGTAAGGTTCAGGATAATTGATGACAGAGGTATAGGACTCACAGAAAGGGATACATATTTTATTATCTGGACCACAACGCCCTGGACACTTCCTGCAAACCTTGCACTGGCTGTTCATCCTGAGGTAGAGTACTCCCTTGTTAAAACTGACAATATACAGTACATTGTGGCTACAGATCTGATTGATAAACTCCGTGAATCCATGGGCATTGATGGCAAGGAGACAAGAAGATTCATAGGCAAGGAACTGGAGGGCATAAAGGCCCGGCATCCCTTTATCGATAGGGAATCCATTGTCATAACAGGCGAGTTTGTAACCACTGTGGAGGGCACTGGTATAGTTCATATAGCACCTGGACATGGTGAGGATGATTATATTGCAGGGCTTAAAAATAACCTTGATATCTATGCCCCTGTAGATGACAGAGGGCGTTTCACAACTGATGACCTTGGGTTAAAAGGCGAATTTGTCTTCAAAGCCAACAACAAAATCATAGAGAGCCTTAAAGACAGAGGTGCACTTCTTGGCCATGGAGAAATCATCCACTCCTATCCACATTGCTGGAGGTGCAAAAAACCGGTAATCTTCAGGGCAACAGAACAATGGTTCATTTCCATTGAACATAATGAACTGAGGAAACGTTGCCTCGATGAGATTGACAGGGTCCAGTGGGTCCCCCACTGGGGAAGGGAACGGATCAGAAGCATGATGGAGCGAAGACCTGACTGGTGTATCTCCCGACAGCGTGCCTGGGGTGTACCAATCGCTGTGATTGTCTGTAGCAATTGTAGTGAGATAGTATCAGAAAGGACCGTTTTCGATAAGGTGATATATGAGTTTTCAAAACATGGTGCAGACATATGGTTTGAAAAAGAGCCTGAATACTTCCTGCCCGAAGGTTATAAATGCAACAAATGTGGCTCGAAGGATTTTAAAAAAGAGACGGATATCCTTGATGTATGGTTCGACTCAGGTGTGAGTCATGCTGCTGTTCTTGAACATGATGACAGGCTTTCATGGCCATCGGATATGTATCTGGAAGGTAGTGACCAGCACAGAGGATGGTTTCAGAGTTCCCTTATAATATCTGTTGGTACAAGACGGACTGCTCCATACAGAACTGTGCTGACCCATGGATTTGTGGTTGATGGTGCTGGCAAGAAGATGTCCAAATCCCTTGGTAATGTTATATCCCCAGAGGAGATCATAAAGAACAATGGAGCAGAAATCCTGAGATTATGGGTTTCTGCAGAAGACTACAGAGACGATGTAAGACTATCCAGGGAGATTCTGAACCGTCTGATAGATGCCTATAGAAAGATCAGGAATACTGCTCGATTCCTCCTTGGAAATCTCTATGACTATGACATGAAAGACCACTCTAAAGATCTCCTCGAGATAGACAGATACATACTCAGCAGGTTGCAGAACCTGATCAAAAAGGTGACCCTTGCCTATGAGAGGTTTGATTTTCACGAGGTGTTCCATTCGATCTATAATTTCTGTATTGTAGAACTCAGTGCCTTCTACCTTGATATCCTGAAGGACAGGCTGTATACATTCAGGGCCGACTCTTATGAAAGAAGGGCAGCACAGTGGACAATGTATCAGTTACTCTTTAACATTACGCTTCTGATGGCTCCAGTTCTCTCCTTCACTGCTGAAGAGGTCTGGCAGTTCATCCCAGGCGTGAAAGAGGAGAGTGTTTTCCTTCATGACCTGCCTGAAGCTGATGAAAATATGATAGACCCTGCTCTGGAAGAACGGTGGGGAAAATTAATCTCTGTGAGAGACCTTGTAAACAAGGCATTAGAGTTAAAAAGGAATGAAAAGGCTATCGGGAACTCCCTTGAGGCAAAGGTAACACTTTATGTGGATGGTGAATATGCTGCGCTGTTAAAAGGATACGAGGGTTTTCTTCCCACACTGTTTATAGTCTCACAGACAGAAGTGAGACCCTTCAATGAACATTCCAGTGACTCATACACCTCAGAAGAAAGACCTGAGATAGCTGTGAAGGTAAGCCATGCATCAGGAGATAAATGCCCTCGATGCTGGAACTGGTCAGAGGCTGTAAAAGAAAAGGAGGTCTGTGAGAGGTGCTATGATGTGCTTCAGGGTATCAGTAGATCATGAGTCTTATGCTGTCAAGAACACTTCTTATTCTCCTGTCATTGATTGTGCTGATAATCGATCAGGCCACAAAGCTGATAATTGTTAACTTTATTCTTCCTCATCAATCCATAAAGGTATTCAGTTTTCTTAACATCGTAAATGTGAGAAACACCGGGGCAGCCTTTGGTCTCTTTCAATCACTGGGTAATTCCATATTCATAATTATCTCAATCGTTGCAATCCTGATAGTTTTTTTTATGATTATAAAATCGAAAGATGATACCTTTGCACTTTCTCTTATCCTTGGCGGAGCAATGGGAAATCTTACAGACCGGCTGAGGCTTGGTTATGTTGTGGATTTTATAGATATTCATATTCGTAATTATCACTGGCCAGCTTTCAATATGGCTGACTCAGCCCTTACAATAGGCATTTCACTTCTTTTCATAAGGCTTGTATGGGATCTCAGGAAGGAAAAAACAATCAGGTAAAGAGGATTCCCCTTAGATGCAATGGGACACAGGGTTCCTGATAACAACAAAGTCCTGCTTATATTTTTTATTCCAAGGGAAAACCGCTACAGTTTCAATGCTCTTCTTGGAGCAATAGAAGGACATTTTGATATCAAAAGACTGAACATCTCCCTTATATCTGAAACGTCTGGTCTTTACAGAGAGATATCACATTATATCCCTTATTACAGAAATATCTACATCTTTTTTTCCTTCTTTACCACCCAGATAACAAGGATAAGGGATGTTCTAAATGGTTTGAAAAAAGCCTGCTCAAAAAAAATTATTCTCATTGCAGGAGGTGCTCATCCTACAGGTGACCCTGAAGGGACACTCTCTCTGGGCTTTGATATGGTTGTAAGAGGAGAGGGAGAATTAACCATTATTGAACTTATACGAATGATCCTGCAAGGAAGAAATATCAGATCAGTGAAGGGAATCTTCTATAAGGATGCAAAGGATATCATCTTTACAGGTTCTGGAGAAGATGTTGTTCTTGATAGATTTAAACCCTTTTCAACAACACTGAAAAGATTTGGCCCCATTGAGATAACAAGAGGATGCCCGTGGGGTTGTTTCTATTGCCAGACACCAAGGCTCTTCAAACCACCCATAAAGCACAGGTCACTGGAAAGCATCCTGGAGGCAGTGGATATACTATTGAAACACAATCTTGGAGACATCAGATTTATCACACCCAATGCCCTCTGCTACGGCTCTTCAGATGGAAGAACTGTAGAAATAGAAAAGGTTGAGACACTGCTTTATAGTATCAGGAAAAGGATAAACCAGAAGGGCAGGGTCTTTTTCGGTTCCTTTCCCTCAGAGGTGAGACCTGAACATATAACAGATGAGACCATAAAGATACTCAAAGAATATACAGACAATAAAAATCTTGTTATTGGTGCCCAATCAGGCAGTGAAAGGATTCTTCACCTCTGCCACAGGGGGCATACTGTGGATGATGTGTATAATGCTGTGGCACTTTCTGTCAAAGCAGGCTTTATACCCAATGTGGATTTTATCTTTGGCCTGCCAGGTGAGACCGATGAAGACGTCCTGATGACCGAAAAGGTTATAAATGATCTTGTGGGCATGGGTGCACGTATCCATGCCCACACATTCATGCCCCTTCCACAGACACCCTTTGCCAGTTCACCGCCCGGCAGTATTTCACCTGTGTTGAGAAAGACTATCAACAGGCTGGTAAACAGGGGTGTTATATTTGGAGACTGGCAAAAACAGGAGAAACTTGCCTCAGAGATCTACAATTATTTGCATTCTTAATCCCACTTGATTATGATAATATAATCAGATATCATTGCCACTACAATGAATTTTATCGCTGAATTTTGGGTGGCTATATTTTATTACATGTTTATTGGATAATCAAAATGCCAGATCTTATAATGAAAGGAGATGCACTTATGTTAGTTTCTTTATTAATCTGGTTGTTAATCCTTTTTGTTCCAGGAATCTTAACCACTGTCCATGGACAGAGCAACACCGTATCCAGTATATCCAGGAGTGTGATAGACAGGAATGAAAACTACTATATCAAAGAGGACTCCTATGGAAATATAAAACTTCGCGTATATCTACTTGAAGAAGACCCCGAGCTTGCAGATCGCTATCTCTCCTATACAAAGAAATACCTGAAGCTTTATGAGCCATTGCTTGGGAGTTTTCCCTA
>JALUSH010000095.1 GCA_027016675.1 Thermodesulfovibrio sp. | reverse complement strand
GTTATTCTCTGTTCAAGCACATCTGCTGGCACCTCCACAGTAAACCGCTTCTTCGTGGGATTGATATCTTCGACACTCTTTTCCATTACTCCTCCTTGAAAATGTTATTATTTTAATTTAAAAGTATCGATACGAGTTTGTCAATTTCCACTATTCAGGAGTTCCCCCAATTTTAAAAACGGATAAAACTCTATAGATAAACATACACAGCACTGCTCTTACCACAGTCCTTCACAGACAGAGGTGGTGAATAATACCATGTAGCAATATTATAAGTGAAGAAGGATTTATGGGTTCGAGTTAACAATTAAAATTCAAAAAAAGTTTTTATAGCCTTGAACCCTTTATATCAATGGGCTGATGAAACACCTCTGTCTCTGCCATGGAAAATCTGCAATTTTCCATGGAGCCTTCTGTCTGCCACAAAAGTCTACAACTTTTCCTCCAGCCCCCTGTTTTAAAAACTGCAAAAGTCCTGCTATGATGTTTATCTTTTTTCTTTTCTTTCAACAGGTTCTTTTATTTAGGAGGGGAATTCCTGCCACCATAGCCCTTATGCTGGAAAGCTTAGTTTTATAGACAGGCAGGGTACAAAATTACAATCAAATAAGGAATATCACACCAAACAGAAATGCCAGTTCTGACAGTTCTGCGATAAAACCAAGATTGTCACCTGTAAAGCCACCAAAATGTTTTTTGCACAATGAAGAGGCATAAAAGATGAAGAGATAAACAAGAGCCAATGGATAAAGGAGACCCTTGAAATCAGCTCTGAATAAACCTGTGGTAACATATAGTACTAACAGGAGCGACACCGTTGTCCAAAAAAATGCCTTTATACCTGTATTGTCTATAAACAGTTTTCCGAGCCCATCCTTGCGGGCACTTCTGCCAACTGACATAACCACAACGGTTGAACACTCTCCAACAACAGGTAAGACTACTATTACATAAACCAGCTCGTGCTTAAGGATTTCCACTAGGGATATATATTTAGAAAGTACTACGAGCACAATAGCCACTGTACCAATAGCTCCTATTGTGCTATCCTTCATTATTTCTAACTTTTCTTCCTTTGTCTTTCTGCTCGCCAGGGCATCAAATGTGTCAGCAAGCCCGTCAAGATGAAAACCTCCTGTAATCAATACGGATACCATAAGCACCATGAGTGCTGATATCTGAGGTGATGTAAACTTTATGGTCAGGTAATAAACAATATAATAAATTCCCCCTTTTAATAGTCCAATTACAGGAAAGAAAACATAACTCTTTGCCATATCCTTCTCTGACAACCTGCCAAGAAGCCTGTCTGTTCCGGCTACTGGAAAAATGGTCAGAAACCTGAGGGCAAAAACAAGCTGGGCAAAATTATTCAACAGTCTTTTAGTCACCACCTTTCAATTTTCCTTTTCTCCTGTTACTCCTGCCTCATCAAAGGTAGCCATTTCCCTGTATATCTTCAGTGCTGCATCAAGAAGAGTCATCGCAAGTGCAGCGCCTGTGCCTTCACCAAGCCTGAGATCAAGATCAAGCACTGGCCTCAGTTTCATATACTCAAGCATCGCCTTATGTCCCTGCTCCTCAGACATGTGTGCAGCAATCATGTATTCGGCAACTCCGGGATTCAGACAATATGCTATCAGTGCTCCTGCAGTGGATATAAAACCGTCTATAACCACAGGGATAGAGTTTTCAGCAGCCCCTATACAGAGCCCTGCAATGCCTCCGATTTCAGCCCCCCCTACCATGGAAAGCACATCTATTGGATCTGAGGCATCAGGCCTATTAACATCTATTGCCTTTTTGATAACAGATATCTTCCTCTGATATGCCTCCTCACCTATACCAGTGCCACGGCCTGTGAGTTCTTCTACGGTTTTTCCCGTAATTACAGCGGTAATAGCTGATGATGGGGTTGTATTGCCAATACCCATCTCGCCAGTAGCAAACATCCTGTAGCCCTTCTGTGCATAAGACCTTGCCAGCTTAATCCCAGTCTCGACACACCTTATGGCCTCCTGTCTGTTCATAGCAGGCCCCTGGGTAATGTTTTTTGTTCCATAAACCACCTTCTCCTTTACCAGACCATCTGTATCATCAAAGTCATAATTAACGCCGATATCCACCACCACCACATCTGCACCTGCATGTCTTGCAAGAACATTTATGGCTGCTCCACCTCGAAGAAAATTATATACCATCTGGCGTGTAACCTCAGAGGGATAGGCTGATACACCCTCTTCTGTAACTCCATGGTCTCCTGCAAATGTAAACACCACTTTCCTGGGCAGCTCAGGCATTGGTGTTTTATATATGGAGACAAGCCTCTTTGCGAACTCCTCAAGCCTTCCAAGGCTGTTCGGTGGTTTGGTCAAATTATCAAGATGCCTCTGCGCCTTCTCTGTTAGTTCCCTGTCGGGTTCTTTGATCGAACTGATAGCCTCTTCAATAATTCCCATGATTAACCTCCTTAGTTATTATTTAACCTTTAGTGCAATTCCGCTGATCATGAAATAGACCTCATCTGCCAGTTCTGCTACAGCCTGGTTCATCTTCCCGAGCATATCTCTATAAATCCTTGCAAGTGGATTTTCTGGCACTATTCCCATACCCACCTCATTAGTAACAATGTAAAGTTTCAGTTCCTTAAGTTGCCGGAGAACCTGTAAAAATTCCTTAAAACTCCTTTCCATGATCGTAGCTTCTCTATCCTCTTTCATCAGATTTGACACCCATAGGGTTAAACAGTCCAGTATAGCCACTGTGTGTGGACTGTCTATCTCTGTAAGAACCTTCCATATATTAACTGGTTCTTCTATGGTAACCCAATGATGGGAACGCTCTTTCTTGTGATTCTCTATCCTCTGTTTCATCTCCTCGTCATATCCCTCAGCAGTTGCTATAAAGTACTTCCTGGCAGAACTTTTGCTGGCACTCTCAAGGGCAAAAGAACTCTTGCCACTCCTTGCACCACCTGTTATTAGTACTATCCTTTTCATACTTTTACTCAGTCAAAAGAAGCTTGAGAAACTCTATGATTACAGGATAATTATCCGGATCGTGAGGAAAGTCGCAACCTGAACAGTCCTTTATTATACTATCCTTTATATCAATATATTCAGAATATTCAGGTGTTCCAAGACACAAGGTATAATACATGGGACAGAAACAGAACAAACAACTGAAATCTTTTATATCTGTTCTATGACATGGGTAATACTCACATTCGTAGTTTTGAAAAAATACAGAACTGTTCTTACAGATATTGATTGTAGATATTTTGTCGTACATGTCCATTCTACTCTCTATAACCACATTATTCATAAAAAAAATCCTCAGGGCCATGCCCTGAGGATTTTACCCGTTTTCCTCCTCCAGCATTTCTCCCGGCCCTCGAGGAGAATATGCCCTCACTTCAGGCAGGTCTTCTGGCTTCCCTGTGTCTTACCGCCTTCCCATTGAACATCTGGTTTTGTAAACAAGTGCTCAACAGTGGCTTAATGGCAAGATCACCTGGCACCATGCCAGTCAGGGTCACAGCGGCGGGTCCGCTCCCGAATCTCACGGGATTCCCTTTTAAGCCACCAGGCACCTGAAGTGACTTTTTTTTATCATAAAATGATATCAAATGTCAAATAAAATAAATCCATCCTTTCATGCTGCAATGTACAAAGTAAAAATGCTATATTAAATCATGGTTATTGAGGATACTGTAAAAATAATGGGCAGGATTGAAAAGAAAGAGGCACTGGAGATCTTCAGAAATACTGATCTGCTGACCCTTGGATTTCTGGCAGACGAGGTCAGAAAGAAGCTCCACAAGGAAGATATTGTTACATTTATTGTGGACAGAAATATAAACTACACCAATGTATGTATCAATCGATGTAGATTCTGCGCCTTCTACAGAGAAAAGAACTCGTCAGATGCATATCTATTATCAAAGGATGAGCTGTTTAAAAAGATAGAGGAGACCCTCAAGCAGGGTGGCACTCAGATACTTATCCAGGGAGGGCTTCATCCTGACCTGGGAATTGATTTTTATATTGATATGTTGCGTTCAATAAAGGACAAATTTCGGATTAATATTCATGGCTTTTCTCCACCAGAAATTCAATATATTGCCAAGAAGGCAGGCAAACCTGTACGAGAGGTTCTGCTCATCTTAAAGGACGCGGGGCTTGACTCTATTCCTGGTGGTGGTGCAGAGATTCTTTCTGACAGGGTCAGAGATCAGATCAGTCCCAACAAGATAAAAACAGATAAATGGCTTGAGGTTATGGAAGAGGCACATAAAATAGGCATGCGAACAACGGCAACCATGATGTTTGGTACATATGAAACTGAAGAGGATATTATTGAACATCTTGATGCTATAAGATCTTTACAGGATAGAACAGGTGGATTCACTGCCTTTATACCCTGGACATTTCAACCTAGTAACACAGAAATTGAAAAACTTCAAAGCAGATTCAGTAATGATCTTAATGGCAGAGAGTTCCAGACCGCAACAGCCGTAGAATACTTACGGGTG
>JALUSH010000094.1 GCA_027016675.1 Thermodesulfovibrio sp. | reverse complement strand
TGTAAGACACCTGAGGTATTGCTACATGGCATTCTTCACCACCTCTGGGCCTATAGGGTTTGTTTCTTTACTTGTTTTAGTGTATAACAATAAAAAGAGGTTACTTTATTGTTTAATCCTGTGGTTAGCTTATTTTTATGAGGTGCCCTGCCTTGAAGAGTTTTATTTTAGACAGTTATGGTATAAGAGGTAATTAAAAATGCCAATATACGAACTTACCGAATATCCTGTATTCCCCACACCGGATCTTGCTGAAAAGGATGGTCTTCTGGCAGTGGGAGGCGACCTGAGTCCCCAGCGGCTTCTGCTTGCCTACAGAATGGGCATCTTCCCCTGGTACTCTGAAGGCTCACCCATAATGTGGTGGTCGCCTGATCCAAGGCTTGTCCTTTTTCTTGATGAACTCCATGTATCAAGGAGCCTCAGGCAGTTCATGAAGAAGAACCACTATCGGATAACCCTTGATACCACCTTTGAGGAGGTTATCCATGCATGTGCAGAGGTACACACAGAAAGGGCAGGGGATACATGGATAACCCGGGAGATGATAGAGGCATATATAGAGCTTCACAGGCTCGGTTTTGCCCATTCTGTTGAGGTATGGTTTGATGAATGTCTTGTGGGAGGACTTTATGGCGTCAGCCTTGGTGCAGCCTTTTTTGGTGAGAGCATGTTTACCCGTATGAATAATGCCTCAAAGGTTGCCCTGGTAAAACTTGTTGAGCAACTGAAAAGATGGGATTTTCAGTTTATCGACTGTCAGATTACCACAGAGCATCTTAAAAGGTTAGGTGCGAGGGAGATTCCAAGAAGGGAGTTTCTCAGAATTCTGAAAACAGCCCTCAAAAGACCAACAAAGAAGGGAAGTTGGAGGGGAGAGATTTGATATTCTGGCCCCCCAGTTGATACATCAGATTTCATAATCACAAATAGTTGCCAACATATGGTTATAATCTTAATTACAGAAGTTGATATTTCCAGTCTACTTAATCTAAATCGCGATAAATGCGATATGGGTAGAAGTCCTCTTATCTTTATTCAGGTATCCTGATCATGATTCAGGTATCTCTTTATATCAGAGACCAGACCGGTCATTTTAATCTCCCCCTGAAACCCGTCAGAAAGCCTCTTGCAGGTCAGTGTACCCCTTTTCAGTTCATCCTCGCCAATAATCAGGGCAAGGCTTGCATTGAACCTGTCGGCCCTCCTGAGCTGGCTTTTCAATGAGCCTGTTCCGTAGGAGAGCTCTGCCTGGAGACCTTCTCTTCTCAATGAAGAGGCAATCGTGTAGGCTACATCAGTGGCATCCTCACCAAGGCTTATGATGTAGACATCAGGTTTTGGAGGTTCAAAGGGTTTCTCCTCAAGCAGTGTGATGAGTCTTTCCATCCCGATGGCAAACCCTGCTGCAGGAGTCCTTGGACCACCAAACTCCTCTACTAGGGTATCATATCTTCCACCAGCAGCCACTGCATTCTGTGCACCAAGCGAAGTGGTGGTTATCTCAAAGACTGTTCTTGTGTAATAGTCAAGCCCCCTTACCATGGAGGGATTGATGCTGTAAGGGATGTCCAGCTTTTTCAAATAGGAAAGAAACCGCTTGAAGTGGTCCCCGCAGTTCTCGCAAAGGAACTCTGTTATCTTGGGAGCACCTGTTATTATCTCCTTGCAGTTCGGGAACTTGCAGTCAAAGACCCTGAGGGGGTTGTGCCTGTAACGTCTCTTACAATCAGCACATAGTGATCCAAGATTCCCCTCAAGATAGTTCAGGAGCTTTTTTTTGTAGTCAGGCCTGCATTCAGGACATCCGATAGAGTTCACCTCTGTGTTTAGATTCTCCATACCCAGCTCTTCCAGCAGGAGCCAGAGCATCTCGATTAATTCAGCCTCAAGATAGGGGTCGTCTATTGAGAATGCCTCCACACCGATCTGATGAAACTGTCTGTAGCGGCCCTTCTGGGGTCTTTCATAACGGAACATGGGGCCACAATAGTAAAACTTCTGTGGTGCAGGAAGGTTGTACAGATTGTTCTGTATGAACGCCCTTACCACTGATGCAGTGCCTTCAGGTCTGAGGGTTATACTTCTGCCTGCCCTGTCATGGAAGGTGTACATCTCCTTTTCAACAATATCTGTGTCCTCTCCAATGCTCCTTACAAAGAGTTCTGTAAACTCAATGATGGGGGTTCTGATCTCGGAGAATCCGTAGAGGGAGAAAATCCTTTTCGCTGCATCCTCCACCCGCTGCCAGAGACATGTCCTGGGTGGTAATATGTCCTGTACACCTTTAATCGTCCTGAACTTCGCGCTCATCATCTTCTTCCTTAAAGGGTGGACTCAGATAGAATTCCTCTGGTTCCTGTTCTTCATATTTTTCTTCTTCCTGAACCGGCTCAATAGGGGTGGTTTCCTCAGGCTCTTTTGCTTCTTCTTCCCTTATCTCATCAAAATCAAGCATCATCAGATGGCTTTCAATAAGTCGCTTAAGCTCTTCCTTAAAATGACGGCGTATGCCTTTCAGATCAACTATGTCTTCATGTATCTTGATCACCTTCTCCTGGGCCTCCTTTATCATGGCGTCAGCCTTCAGTTCAGCCTCTCTGATGATCAGATCAGCCTCCTTACGGGCATTGTTTTTATAATCCTCTACCATCTGTTGTGCAGTCATAAGGGTTTCACGTAGTGTGTTTTCCATGTCCCTGTATTCCTGCAACTGTTGCTCAGCCCTGTGAATCTGCTCCTTCAAGGATGCATTCTCTCTCAGCAGATCCTCCATCTCTTCCCTGATTACCTCTAAAAAGGCGTAAACCTCTTCTACATCAAAACCCCTGAACTTAATGGGAAACTGTTTTTGCTGAATATCAAGGGGTGTTATTCTCATAGCAGGCCTCCTTTTTCAATTTTCAATCTTCAATTTTCAATTATTTCATCCTGTATCCCAGTTCAATAAGAGTGCTCACTAAGAAATATTTAATGAACATTATCGCCAGGATAACTATCAATGGAGAAAAGTCTATACCACCAAATATGCCAAGCCGTCTTCTTATAGGCCTTAAGACAGGCTCGGTTGCACCATAGAGGAATCTCACAATCGGGTTGTAGGGATCAGGATTTACCCAGCTCACAAGGGCAGCAATAATGACCACCCACATGTATATTGTAAGGAGTATATCCAGCACATTACCAACTGCTATAAACAGATTTCCAATTACAAACATGATTACCTCCTGCTTAACTGTATGGATTTGATTGTAGCAGCCTCTATTGCATCTTTTACTATTGCCTTCAGAGCCCCATGATCCATTACAAAGAGCCCTTCTGCAGTGGTACCCCCAGGTGATGTAACCATCCTTTTAAGCTCAAATGTGGACTTGCCGCTCTCAAGGAGTCTTATCGTGCCAATGGCGGTCTGTAGTGTCAGAACAAGGGAGTCTTCATAAGGTATCCCCATCCTTACACCTGCTTCTACCATGGATTCTATGAAATGGGCAAAAAAAGCAGGCCCACTTCCACTCAAAGCAGTCACTGTATCCATATGCTCTTCGCTTAACTCCATCACTTTACCAACGGACTGGAAGATCTTCAGAACCACAGCCTTTTCCTTCTTGCTTATCCTTTCCGGGAAGGTTAAAACGCTCATTCCTTCTCTCACAAGGGCAGGTGTATTGGGCATAACCCTGACAACACGCTCTGTGCCAAGCTTTTCAGTGATATAGGAGATGTATATTCCCGCAGCTATGGAAACAAAGAGGTGTTCCTTTGATACAGCCTCCTTTATTTCATCAAGGACATTGTCAATATGCTGTGGTTTTACAGCAAGTACTATGGTTCTGGCACTGCTCAGGACCTCGCTGTTTGATCTGGCAGTCTTTAGGTTGTATCGGTTTTTTAAATAATCCAGTCTTCCGGGATTGGTATCAAAGACAATTATTTCCCTTTTGCCACTTTTTTGAAGACCCGAGATTATGGCCTCAGCCATGTTGCCACCACCAATAAAACCAATCATGTGTAATGCCTCCTTCCAAAGATTGCAGTGCCTATCCTTACCATTGTGGAACCCTCCTCTATGGCCACCTCAAAGTCACCTGTCATTCCCATTGATAGCTCGGGTAGAGAGAAACCCCTTTCCTCAGCCTCTTCCTCTATCTCTCGTAATCTCCTGAAATAGGGCCTTGCCTTTTCAGGGTCGTCAAAAAAGGGTGGTATTGTCATGAGTCCCTGAAGCTCAAGGTTCTTAAGTTCTTTGATCTCTTCAAGTAACTCAAAGACCCTGTCCGTTTCCACACCATGTTTTGTCTCTTCTTCTGATAGTTTTACCTGTACAAGTATGGGCTGGACCTTTCCCATCTCAGAGGCAATCCTGTTTATCCTCCTTGCGAGCTCCGGGGAATCCACAGACTGGATCATATCAAAGAGTCCCACAGCAGCCCGCACCTTGTTCTTCTGAAGATGTCCGATCATATGCCACTGCACAGTATCAGGGATCTGTCCTCTGAGAATTTCAATCTTTTCCTTTGCCTCCTGCACCCGGTTTTCACCTATGAGCCTTACGCCAAGCGCTATCG
>JALUSH010000093.1 GCA_027016675.1 Thermodesulfovibrio sp. | reverse complement strand
ATATTATGGAACAGAAAAAAGGTCAGGATATCCTAAGTACATTAGCCGGTTCAAAACCAGGCGATTTTACAACACGTCCAGTTGTTATGGGCACTCATGGACTGGTCACCAGTGGACATTATTTAGCAAGTCGTATAGGGCTTGATATACTCGAAAGGGGTGGTAATGCCATAGATGCGGGTGTCGCAGTTGGGTTTGCCCTGTCTGTACTGGAGCCTCATTTGTATGGAATCGGAGGTGAGGTACCTATTCTTTTATACCTTGCCAAGGAGCAACGTGTCGTATGTATAAGTGGCCAGGGACCAGCACCCAAAAAGGCTACCATAGAATGGTTCAAGAATGCTGGTTTTGATGCTATACCTGGCGATGGGCTACTGGCTGCTACCATCCCTGACGCAGTATCCGCCTGGATCACGGCTTTGATGCATTTCGGAACAATGCGCCTGTCTGATGTATTAGAACCTGCAATTGAACTAGCAGAAAATGGCTTTCCCATGTATGGCATCTTAAGTTCTGCCATACAGCGAAATGCTCAAAGATTCCAGGAGGCATGGCCTACCTCTGCTGAAATCTACCTGCCTGATGGCCGTGTTCCAGAATATGGAGAAAGATTTTATCAAAAAGACCTGGCTAATACATTCAAAAAACTGCTTGAGGCTGAGCACCGTGAATCAAGCCGCGGAAGGATAGAAGGCTTACAGGCAGCACATGATATGTTTTATAAAGGTGAAATAGCAGAACAGATTATAAGATTCATTACAGAAAACAGATTTCTTGACTCTACAGGCAAACATAATGCAGGATTACTGTCCAAGGATGATTTGTTTCATTATTCTGCCCGTATAGAAGAACCTGTAACAACAAATTATCACGGATATGATGTCTATAAATGTGGTCCATGGAGTCAGGGACCTGTTTTCCTGCAACAGTTGAATCTTCTGGAAGGATATGACCTGGCATCACTTGGACACAATTCTGCTGATTACATCCATCTTCTTTTAGAGGCATCAAAACTGGCATTTGCAGACAGGGAGAAGTATTATGGTGATCCAGACTATGTTGAAGTACCTCTTCATGTACTATTATCCAAGGAGTATGCTACTGAGCGGAGAAAATTGATCAATCCTGATGTGGCGTCAATGGAATTAAGACCTGGAAATGCATCGGCTTTTAAACCTCCGATAAAACCAAAAGACAAAGACGTATATACTGGAGATACAACTCATTTAGATGTGGTCGACCAGTGGGGAAACATGATGGCTGCCACACCCAGTGGAGGATGGTTTGCCAGTTCTCCGGTAATCAAAGGTTTAGGCTTTCCATTGTGCACAAGGATGCAGATATTTCACCTTGACCCTGAGCATGCAAATTCGCTCATGCCAGGGAAGCGTCCACGAACTACTCTTTCACCTACTCTTGTGGTGAAGGATAATAGGCCCTTCATGGTCTTTGGAACTCCCGGAGGTGACCAGCAGGATCAATGGACTTTACAGTTCTTTTTAAACTATGTAGTTTTTAACATGAATATGCAGGCTGCTGTAGATGTACCAACATTCCATTCGACCCATTTCCCCAGCTCATTCTATCCTCACGGAGCTCAACCCGGAGGGGTTGTTATTGAAAGTCGCGTTGAAGAATCAGTAATTGAAGAACTGAAAGAAAGAGGACATAAAATTACTGTTACCGGTCCATGGGCAAATGGGCGTGTGTTAGGAATAAGCATTAATCCCCGCTCTGGAATTATTTCAGCAGTAGCCTCACCCCGCATGGAAACCGGTTATGCCATAGGATGGTAGAAACAAAGGCCAGTATAATAAAACTATTTATTATACTGGCCTTCAAAAATTATTAGAACAGAATCCCTCTTACTATCCTCTATATTTGTTTATTCTTAGACTTTCTTAGACTATACAGATGCCTTGCTCAGGTCTTTCTTCATCTTCTTTTTCAAGGCTGCCTGAGCAGCAGCAAGACGCGCAATTGGTATCCTGTAAGGTGAACAGCTAACATAAGTAAGTCCCACTTTATGACAAAATTCCACTGATTTGGGATCAACCTGTTCTCCACAGATACCCATTTTTAAATCCTTTTTGACTTTACGACTCTTCGTAATTGCCATTCTCATCAGTTCACCAACACCCTTTTGATCCAGGGTGATAAATGGATCCTCTTCAAATATCCCTTTCTCGATATAGTATGGTAAAAACTTACCAGCATCATCTCGTGAAAGTCCATATACCGTCTGAGTAAGGTCATTAGTACCAAAGGAGAAGAAATCAGCCTCTGTTGCCATCTCATCAGCAAGTAATGCTGCCCTGGCAACCTCGATCATGGTACCCACAGAATATGGTACCTTAACCTTGTATTTCTTAATAATCTCCTCTGCAATCTTCACGGTCATTTCTCTCATTACCCTCAGTTCTTTTACATCTACTGTAAGAGGAATCATTATCTCAGGAATAACCTTCACTCTTTTCTTTGAAACTTCACAGGCTGCCTCCATTATTGCACGAACCTGCATCTCATATATTTCAGGATATGTTATAGCAAGCCTGCATCCCCTGTGACCGAGCATGGGATTGAATTCCATAAGTGCCTTGGTTCTTGCTTTCAACTTATCAAAACTGACCCCCATATCTTTAGAGAGAACCTTAAGGTCCTCATCTGTCTTGGGAAGGAACTCATGCAATGGAGGGTCCAACAACCTTATGGTGACAGGGAGTCCTTTCATCTCAACAAAAATCTTTTTAAAGTCCTCCTTCTGCATGGGCAGTATTTTGTCAAGTGCCTTTTTCCTGTCCTCCTGGGTGTCTGCAAGAATCATCTCTCGAACTGCATTTATCCTGTCTTCCTGGAAGAACATATGTTCTGTTCTTACCAGTCCTATCCCCTCAGCACCAAACTCTCTTGAACGTCTGGCATCCTCAGGAGTATCTGCATTTGCCCTGACACCTATCTTTCTGAATTCATCAGCCCATTTCATTATGGTCTGAAACTCTTTAGTTAACTCTGGCTCTATAAGGGGCACCTTGCCGATTATTACTTCACCAGTGGTACCGTTGATAGTAATGTAATCACCTTCCTTAAGAATCCTTCCATTTACTTCCAATATCTTTTTTTCTTCGTCTATGTTTAAGGCATTACAACCAGCAACACAGCACTTACCCATTCCTCTTGCCACAACAGCAGCATGAGATGTCATGCCACCCCTTGAGGTCAGGATTCCCTCTGCAGCATGCATACCACCTATGTCTTCTGGTGATGTCTCAGGCCTGACCAGTATTACTTTCTCTCCTTTTGATGCCCATTCCTCTGCATCATCTGCAGAAAACACAATCTTTCCAACTGCAGCACCTGGAGATGCGGGTAAACCCTTGGCTATAACTTCAACTGAAACCTTTGGGTCAATGGTGGGGTGGAGCAACTGGTCTAATTGATCAGGATCTATTCTCATTACTGCAGTTTTCTTATCAATAAGCTTCTCCCGAACCATATCAATTGCAATCTTCAGGGCAGCAGAAGCGGTTCTCTTTCCTACCCTTGTCTGAAGCATATAGAGCTTGCCTTCCTGTATCGTAAATTCTATATCAAGCATATCCTTGTAATGCTTCTCCAATTTCTTGGTGATTTTTAATAATTCATTATAAACCTTGGGCATTTTCTTCTTGAGTTCGTTTATGTGCAAGGGAGTCCTAATTCCTGCTACTACATCTTCACCCTGTGCATTAATAAGACATTCAGCAAAGAATCTCTTCTTCCCGGTAGAGGGGTCTCTCGTAAATCCTACCCCTGTGCCTGAATTATCTCCCATGTTTCCAAAAACCATTGCCTGTACATTACAGGCTGTTCCAAGGTCATCTGGGATGTCATTCAATTTTCTATATTTAACCGCTCTTTCTCCAAACCATGAACCGAATACTGCCATTATAGCCAGTTTTAGCTGTTCTAAGGGATTTTCAGGAAAGTCTGTTCCTGTATGCTCACGATATAACTTTTTGAATTCATTTACAAGTTCTTTGAGATCTTCAGTAGTTAGTTCCGTGTCAAGCTGAACACCCTTTTCTTTTTTCAATTTCTCCAGGGCATTATCAAAGACCTTTTTATCAATACCCATGACGATGCTTCCAAACATTGCAATAAACCTTCTGTAGGAATCATAGGCAAACCTTTCATTGTTTGTTTTCTTGATAAGGGCCTGCATTGTAGTTTCATTCAACCCGAGGTTAAGTACTGTATCCATCATTCCTGGCATGGAAAATTTAGCACCCGAACGTACTGATACAAGTAGAGGATTCTTTGGATCCCCAAATTTCATTCCCATGGCCTTTTCGACCTTCTTTAGATTTTTCAGTACCTGATCCCACATCCCTGGTGGAAACTTCTTTTTATTCTTGAAAAATTCATTACACGCCTCTGTTGTAATTGTAAAACCTGCAGGCACAGGAATCTTTAAGTTTGTCATTTCTGCCAGGCCTGCACCTTTACCACCCAACAGGTCTTTCATTTTACCATTACCTTCTGCCTTCCCATTCCCAAAAAAATATACATACTTTTTGCTTCTTTTAGGCATATAAAAACCTCCTCATTATATTGTAG
>JALUSH010000092.1 GCA_027016675.1 Thermodesulfovibrio sp. | reverse complement strand
GATAAAAACCACTTTAAGTCCAGGCAATAAACCTTAATACACTTTAATTGTTTTGGTCAAATTAAAAATATTTATCAGACAATCATAAAGATTTATCACTTTCATATTTACAGAAAATAGAACTTGTCCCTATATAAAATTTCATTATCTCTTTGATTTTTCACATTTTTCGATTCATACACATGATTCACGGACTATGTTTCCTACTTAATCTCTGGGCCTGTCAATTCTATTGCTTTTTCTACTGAGTCTTTTGCACTTTTTGAGAGATGAACCCCTTGGATATCCCATGTCCTGATGCCAATAACAGGCTTACCAAGCTGCAGGGCAAAGGCAATCTCGGAGAGTGTTCCATACCCACCACCAACTGCAATAAGGGCATCTGCCGTACGGGCGATTATAACATTTCTGCCAATGCCCAAACCTGTAGCCACAGGTATCTTTATATAGGGATTTGCATCCTCTTTTCTGTCTGAAGGAAGAATACCCACAGCAATTCCTCCTTCCTCATATACACCCCTGGATGCCGCCTCCATTACCCCACCAAGTCCTCCACAGACCATAATAGCACCCCTTCTGGCTATCTCCCTGCCCACTTCATAGGCAACTTCAATCAATTCCCCATCAACCTCTCTACCACCAATTACACCAATCAAGGTAGTCAATTCCTGTACCTCCCTGAATACAGACTCTGCTATTTTACAACTACCCATGATAATTAATCCACCTTTATAATTGCCGATTTATTTTAGAGTCAGTTTTATGGGTAGATGAGTAAATGAGTGAATGAGTGGAGAGGTGTTGTTTGGGTTGTCATGCCGAACTTGTTTCGGCATCTCAAAAACCCTGAAACAGGTTTCGGGGTGAAAAAGAAGGTTTTGTCTTTAATTATTTAAAAACTCAGCATCAACGGGGTTATGAACCACCTCTGCCTGGCATAATAATAAAATCTCTCAATTAATCCTCTGGATTGCTTTATGCTTATGGGGTAATCTGCTTTGTTATATTTCTATGCAGGTTAAATACAGAACTACTTTTGGTAGCCTATTTTTGTTAAAATAGAAATTTATACATTATCATAAAGGAGATTTTAACAGGAAAATAAAGTGAAAGAGATTATCATAGAAGGTGCAAGACAGAACAATCTGAAAAACATAAATCTCTCCCTACCTCATGACAGTTTTATTGTAATCACCGGGCTGTCAGGCTCGGGCAAGTCTTCCCTTGCCTTTGACACCATCTTCGCCGAGGGGCAGTGGAGATTCATTGAATCCCTCTCCACCTATGCAAGACTTTTTCTTGAAAAGCTTGACAGACCTGATGTGGAAAGTATCAGAAACATAAGACCTGCCATTGCACTGCAGCAGAAAAATCCTGTAAAGGGCTCCCGTTCAACTGTGGGCACCTTAACAGAAATATATGATCTTTTAAGGATTCTTTACTCAAGGATTGGACAACCCTTCTGCCCTGAATGTGGAAGGGAAATAAGACAGTGGACCGTGGATACCATAATGACTGAACTGCTTGAAAATTATAATAATGAAAGGGCAATGATAACCTTCACAACAACTGAACCAGCAACAGAACTTATCAAGCAGGGATACTATCGTTACTGGAATGGTAATGAAATCAAAGACCTGGACCAGTTAGAAGAACTCGGCAATTCTCTTGAGATAGTTGTTGACAGAGTTGTCATAAGAAACGAGCCACGACTTGCCGATTCCCTTGAACTCGCCTATAAGGAAGGTAGAGGTTCGATCAAGGTCTATATCTACAAGAAGCTTAACGGGAGCTTAAACATTATTCCTCTTTCTTTCTCAAAACAACTACGTTGTGATAAATGCAATATCTCCCTGCCAGAACCGACCCCCATTCTTTTCTCCTTTAATCATCCTGTTGGTGCCTGCCCTGTATGCAAGGGTTTTGGTAATCTCCTGAGATACGATGAATCACTTATCATTCCTGACCCTGAACTTTCCATAGCTGAAGGCGCCATAGAACCCTGGGAAAAACCAGCTGCCTACTGGTGGAAAGAACAACTAATAGAACACGCAAAAGAGGAAGGCATTGATATAAACAAACCATATAAAGAGCTATCACCTCCTGAGAAAGAAAAGCTCTTTAGCGGTGGTAAAAACTTTTATGGAATAGATGACTTTTTTGAAGAGCTTGAGGACAAGAGGTATAAACTCCATGTCCGTGTATTCCTCAGCCGTTACCGTCAACCTGTAATATGTGATGTCTGCAATGGTACAAGACTTAAAAAAGATGCCCTTGCCTATCGCATAAAGGGTCTTAATATTGCCGAACTCTGTAACATTTCTATAGGTGAGTTGAGAGAGTTCTTTAAAAACCTTTCATTAACAGGGTTCGAGGAATCTGCATGCAGAGAGGTACTTCGCCAAATCGATATGAAGCTCGATTTTCTGTTCAATGTGGGAGTGGAGTATCTTACATTAAACCGCCTTGGTAAAACCCTTTCAGGTGGAGAGTATCAGAGGATTAATCTGGCAAACCAGATAGGCGCGCGTCTCACAGGAACCCTATATGTACTTGATGAACCCACTGTTGGGCTTCATGCCTCAGATACTGAAAGGATCACAAGTATCTTGAAAAAGATGGTTGCAATGGGTAATACGCTTGTTGTGGTTGAACATGACAGACATGTAATAGAATCTGCAGACTGGATTGTAGAGTTAGGCCCTGGTAGTGGAACTCGGGGAGGAGAGATTATATTTTCAGGCACAAAAGAGGATTTCCTTAAAACAGAGACCCTTACCTCAAGGTATATAAAGGGCTTTGATCTTGAGATGACAGACAGATTTAGAAAAAAGACAATCCCCCAAAAACTGTTTTTTCTTACTATAAAAGGTGCCTGTGGAAATAATCTCAAATATATCAATGTAAGAATTCCCATTGGTCTCTTTACTGTTGTAACAGGAGTTTCTGGTTCAGGCAAAAGCACCCTCATTGTAGAAACCCTCTACAGGGCATTGGCAAAGACTTTCAAAACAGGTATGGAAAGACCTCTGCCCTTTGATGATATCAAGGGTGTTGAGAGGCTTAGAGGAATAAGGCTCATAGACCAGTCACCCATTGGCAGGACTCCACGCTCAAACCCTGTAACCTATCTGAAGATATTTGATCTCATCAGAAAGGTCTTTGCCTCACAGCCCTATGCACTGGCACACGGTTATACACCAGGGTTCTTCTCATTTAATGTGCCTGGTGGAAGGTGTGAAAGATGCAAGGGTGAGGGATTTGAGAAGCTGGAGATGTATTTTTTTGAGGACCTCTATATAACATGCGAGGCCTGTGGTGGGAAGAGATATGGTAATGAAGCACTGAAGGTAACATACAGGGACAAAGATATCTATGAGATACTGGAACTTACTGTGGATGAGGCAATTGTACATTTCTCTGATGAATCACACATAGTCTCAAGACTCCAGATACTGAAGGATATAGGGCTTGGCTATCTCAAGTTAGGACAACCTGCAACTACTCTGTCAGGCGGAGAGGCACAGAGATTAAAGATATGTTCTGAACTGATTACAAACAGGAAAAAGGGCATCCTTTATATCCTTGATGAACCCACTGTGGGGCTTCATTACAGGGATATTATCTCACTTTTAAAAATCATCAGACGGCTGATTGATGAAGGTAACACGGTTGTTATAATAGAACACAACCTGGATCTCATATCTGTGGCTGACTGGATTATTGACCTTGGCCCTGGAGGGGGCCCTGATGGTGGAAGAATAATCTATGAAGGTCCCCTTGAGGGGATAAAAAAATGTAGTGAATCAATAACGGGAAGATATTTGTTAAGTCAGGAATCAAAGGAGCTATTCTATAATGACCTGGAGACTAATAGATAGCAGCATTTCTGATGCGTATATGAATATGGCTATTGATGAAGCAATTGCCATCTCTGTGAGGCAGGGAAAGGCTCCTCCAACATTGCGATTTTACCAATGGCAGAGACCTTCTATCACCATAGGATGTTATCAGCGGTCTGAGGAGGTTGACCTACTTTATTGTAAGAAAAACAATATTCCTGTTGTAAGAAGGCCCACGGGTGGAAGGGCGATACTGCATGGTGAGGATCTCACCTACAGCTTTTCATCAAAAAACACACCACCCTATTTTTCTGAGGGACTGTTAAAGACATATAATCATATCAGCGCTGCCTTCCTTGGAGCTTTAAAAAGTCTTGGTTTTAAAGCGGTAATGAAAACCAGAAAGGAAAAAGGGCGTGTTCTTACAGGTTCTTCAATATGTTTTCAATCCGTATCTTTCGGGGAGATAACCATTGATAATAAAAAGGTTATAGGCTCTGCACAGAAGAGATGGCCTGATGGGTTCCTGCAGCAGGGGTCTATTCTATTGAGGCTCAACACGGATGAGATGATCCGTATCTTCAGAGATTCCAGGGGTGAAGAGATTGCTTCATCAATGACAGGACTCTATCATTATCAGCCATCAATGAATACGGAGAGGCTTAAAGAGATGATCGGAAACGCCTTCAAGAAGACCTTTGGTGTTGAAATGAAATTATCTTCACTCACAGCAGAGGAGTATTCCCTTGCCACTAAACTCTGCAATGAAAAATATATTCGAAAAGAGTGGACCCTGAGTCGATAATAATTACAATCAGATTCTGTTAGAATAATCCCATGCATGGTTATACAGGGAAATCTCTGTTTATAGACCTGAGCACCGGGAAACACCGTATCGTAAAAACACCTGCGCCCCTCATAGAGAAATTTATTGGCGGAAGGGGACTGGGTGTTGCCCTTATTGCTCCCTATATCCGGTATCCCTGGGATAGCCATGAGATGCCACTCATCTTTTCCTCAGGTCCTCTTGTAGGCACAGCCTCGCCCACCTCTGGAAGGATTTCCATTGTATCACGTTCTCCACTGACAGGCACTGTCTTTGACTGTTCAGTGGGAGGCCGTTTTGGAACCGAGATGAAGAAGGCAGGATATGACCTTATCTTTATTCAGGGAAAGGCAAGGGGCTGGAAGATCATCGAGGTTACCAATGATGATGTGAAAATCATGGATGCAGAAAAACTCTCTGGTAAAAACACTGAAGAGCTATTAAAAACCATGGGCAACACCTATGCAATTGCCACAATTGGCAGGGCAGGTGAAAAAGGTGTTCGGTTTGCGGGAATTGTCTTTGATGGCCATTATCTTGCTGGCAGGGGTGGACTGGGCGCAGTAATGGGCGCAAAGAGACTGAAGGCTATCATGATACAGGGAGACAATGGTATCTCTGTTTATGACGAGACAGAACTCAGGAGGGCCCGTGAAGAGATTATGAGACTTCTCAGGGCATCTCCTTCTGTGTTTGGTGAGTTTGGTCTCAGTGAGTTTGGCACAGCAGCCCTTGTAGATCTCATCCATGTAAGGAGGATGGAACCAACAGAGAACTTCAAAAGGAGTTATTTTGAACATTCACACAACTACTCAGGATATTCACTGAAAACACTTTTCAACCCCAGGAAAACTGGATGTAAGGGCTGTCCTATTTTTTGCAAAAAGATATCGACGGGAGGCAAAGTGATTCCTGAGTTTGAAACTGTCTCCCACTTCGGTGCCCTGAACAAAAACTCAGAGCCTGAAACCATAATTGAGGCAAATCGTCTCTGCAATGACTATGGGCTTGATACCATCAGCACTGCATCCACAATAGCATGCTACTCTGAGATCAATGATAGATGGCTTACACCTGAAGAGTTGCTTCAGTATATCAGTCTTATCGGCGAACGAAAGGATATAGGCGAACACCTTTCAGAGGGCTCCCTGCGATATGCCACTGCGCAGGGAATGCCTCAATTCAGTATGTCTGTAAAGGGGCTTGAACTGCCTGCCTATGATCCCCGTGGAGCCTATGGAATAGCACTTGCTTATGCAACGTCGAATCGTGGTGGTTGCCACCTCAGGGCCTATCCAATAAGTTACGAAATCCTACGAAAACCAGTTTCAGTGGATCGATTCTCCTTTGAGGGGAAGGCTCGCATGGTAAAGATTTCCGAAGATATGAATGCTGTTGTGGATTCCCTGACAGCCTGCAAATTCGTGTTTTTTGCCTCAACCCTTGAAGAGTATGCCCCATGTCTTAAGGCAGTAACAGGCAGGGATTTTGATGTCCAGAGTCTGCTTAAGGCTGGTGAACGGATATGGCTTCTGGAACGTTATCTCAATAATATCATTGGATTTTCAAGAAAGGATGATGATCTACCTGAGAGGTTCTTCAAGGAACCTGGCTACAGTGAGGGAAAGTTCATCATTCCACCCATAAACCGAGAGGATTTCCTATATGCCCTTAACAGATACTACAGGATAAGGGGTTATAAAGAGGATGGGACTGTGAACGAGGAGATTCTTGATTCAGCTAATCTAAAGGGTTTGCCTTCTTCAGATCATTGTAGTTTTCCTCAATAAACCTTGTAGAGTATTGAAGATTTATAAACCGCTCGTCATTTAATATCCTTTTATGAAAATCCACTGTTGTCTTAATCCCCTCTATTATAAACTCATCAAGTGCCCTCAGCATCCTCAGCCTTGCCTCCTCCCTGGTTCTGCCCCTTACTATCAGCTTTGCTATAAGGGAATCATACTGTGAAGGCACTGTCCAGCCACAATAGGCTGCTGTGTCAACCCTAACACCTGGCCCTCCTGGTATATAGAGAAAGGAAATCCTGCCTGGTGATGGGATAAAGGTCTCGGGATCCTCTGCATTTATCCTGCATTCAATGGCATGGAAATTATACCGTACCTTGCTTTGCTTTATCTCAAGAGGCAGCCCTGCTGCAAGTTTTATCTGTTCCTTGATTATATCCACACCTGTTACAGCCTCTGTCACAGGATGTTCCACCTGTATCCTTGTGTTTACCTCCATAAAGTATATGTTATTCTTGTCATCAAGTATAAACTCAAAGGTGCCTACATTTCTGAATCTCATGGCCTTTGCAGCCTTTACAGCATACTCTCCTATCTTCTTCCTTGTCTTCTCATCAAGCCCAGGAGCAGGAGCCTCTTCAATAAGCTTCTGATGTCTCCTCTGGATAGAACAGTCCCTCTCGCCAAGATGAATTGTGTTGCCCTTGCTATCAGCAAGGATCTGCACCTCTATATGTCTCATCCTGGGAATATACCTTTCAATATACAAACCATCACTGCCAAAGGCAGCCAGTGCCTCACGCTGAGCTGTTGAAAATGCCTGCTCCAGTTCTGATTCATTCTGTACTATCCTCATACCCCTGCCACCACCACCCAGGGATGCCTTAACAATTACAGGGTAACCTATCTTGGAACAAATCTTTCGGGCTGACTCAAAATCCTTAACAATACCGTCACTGCCAGGTACCACAGGAACACCCTTTTTTTTCATAAGCTGCCTTGCCCTTGCCTTATCACCACCAAGGCGTATATTTTCAGGTCTTGGACCTATAAAGGTTATACCTGATTTCATACATGCCTCTGCAAACTGGGGGTTCTCTGAAAGAAATCCATAGCCAGGATGGATAGCCTCAGAATCAGTTATCTCGGCAGCACTGAGTATGGCAGGTGTGTGGAGATAGCTCTGCTGGGCATCAGAAGGTCCAATGCATACAGCCTCATCAGCAAGCCTTACATGCATTGAGTCCCTGTCTATCTCTGAGAAAACAGCAACAGTCCTTATGCCTAATTCACGGCATGCCCTTATGATCCTGACGGCAATCTCTCCTCGATTTGCTATTAGAACCTTTTTAAAGAGTTTCATAGTGGCTCGATCAAAAAGAGGGGCTCACCATACTCAACAGGCTGGCCATTTTCAACAAGTATCCTGACTATAACCCCGTCAACCTCACTTTCTATCTCATTCATCAGCTTCATTGCCTCGATAATGCATAGAACCTGTCCTTTTTTAACCTTTGTGCCAACCTCCACAAAGGGTTCAGAATCCGGAGATGGAGCCCTGTAAAAGGTGCCTACTATAGGTGAGGTAACCGTGACAAGATGTGCTGTATCCTCCTGCTCTGCCTTTGGTTCCTCTTTAAGCGATGACTGTCTTTCTATAACTTCAAAGGAAGCAGGAAAGTGTCTCTCCCTTCTGAGTTTCAGCCTCATACCCTCCTTCTCTATCTGTATCTCGGAAATATCCGTATCCTTAAGGAGGTCAATTATTGCTTTTATTTCGTCAAGATTCATTTCTTTACCCTCTCAATGTATTCCCCTGTACGGGTGTCAACCTTTATTATATCACCTTCATTAATATGAAGCGGCACTTTAACCATGGCACCTGTCTCCAGCTTTGCTGGTTTGCTTCCACCTGAGGCAGTATCACCCTTCACACCTGGCTCTGTCTCCACCACTTCAAGCTCCACAGCTATAGGCAACTCCACTGCAATTGGCTCGCCTTTATAATAGAGTATATATACATTCATATTCTCCTTAAGATACAACCTGCTGTCACCCAGTTGTTCCTCTGAAACAGGCAACTGCTCATAGGTCTCATTGTCCATAAAATAATAGAGATCGCCCTGATTGTAAAGGTACTGCATCTCCTTCTCTTCCAGTTGTGCCCTTGGCACCTTGTCGCCTGCTGAAAAGGTCTCCTCTATGATCTTGCCTGTTTTCAGGCCTTTTAGTTTTGTGCGAACAAAGGCACCACCTCTGCCCATCTTCACATGTTGAAACTCCAGAACCTCATAGGGTTCGCCTTTGAATTCTATCTTTGTGCCTCTCTTGAAATCATTTGTGGAAATCATCCCTTCCTCCTCGCTACTATATTTATCTCTAATCTGACCTGAGCATTTTGTTTGAATTATCAGGTAGAAGTGGTTCTATTTATTAAGAATCTCTCAAATTATCTCCAGTTTTCTTGGTAATGATGTCAATCTGCGGACACTCCTGTCCTTAATTGTTACCATATCCTCAATCCTTACACCGCCCAGGCCCGGCACATAGATGCCTGGCTCAATGGTAAAAACCATTCCTTTCTGCAGCACATCTTTACTCATAAATGATATACGAGGTGCTTCATGTATATCAAGCCCAAGCCCGTGGCCTGTGGCATGTCCGAAGTATTCACCATACCCACTCTCTCTTATGATCTGCCTTGCCACTCTATCAATATCCTTTGCCTTGACTCCTTCCTTAACTGCATTGATAGCCGCCCTGTTTGCCCTGGCCACAGTATTGTAAATTTCTTTCTTTTTATCTAAATCCTTACCCTTAAGCAGTAGCGTCCTGGTCATATCAGAAAAATAGCCCTCTGATTCTCCACCCCAATCAATAACCACAAGATCTCCTGGCTGCAGCCTCCTGTCTGTTACAGTAGCATGGGGCAATGCTGCATTTGGGCCTGAAGCTACAATTATATCAAAGGGCGGCCTCTTACATCCACTTTTTTTGAGTTCTTCTTCGAGCCTCAGCGCAATAGCCCTTTCAGTGGTTTTGACCTTTATATATGGTTTTACTCCTAAAAAGGCTTCCTCAGCCCTTTTTACAGCCTTTCTTATGTTCCTTAGCTCCTCTGCATCCTTTAGCTTCCTGAAACCCTCAACCACATTCTTCAGGGCCAGGGCATGAAAATCCTTTCTTAACATGTCATAAAGGGCAAAGGACTCGTTGTATTCAAACCCCACCCGTTTGATCCGATTCTTTTTTAAAATCTCCCTGATCGTCCTGAGAGGAGAGTTGCGGGTTATAACAATCTGACAACCTTTAACCTCTCTTTCTGACTGCTCCTTATATCTGAAATCCGTTATAAAAAATGCCTCTTTTGTTGTAACCAGTAGCATTCCAGCAGAACCAGTAAACCCCGCAAGATACCGTATGTTTTTCAGATTGGTAATCAAAAAGGCACCAATACGCCTTTTTTTGATCTCCCCTTTTAGAGACTCAATTCTTTGCATTGGTATTAATATGAAGGCAGGTTCAAAATTCTTTTTCTATTTTGGGCACAGCAGTTCTCAATATAAAACGTGCCTTCCCATAGTTGCCATCTGGTTTTATAACCAGTGCAAGGTAGTATTCATCAGTAATCTTCCTCATTATGATTCCACAACTATCTGATATAACAGAAAATTCCTTAGCCTCACCAAGTTGAAGGTCACTGGAGGCCATTTCTATGTCTTTAATAAGGGTGGATGCCTCTGCAGAAAGATCATTGAAATCAATAAGCCTTTCCTTTACAAACTCCTCAACAGGTATACCATCAGCTGCCAGAATTATGGATGCCACAGCACCTTCAACCTGTTCAACTGTCTCCTTAAGAACTTCTGAAAAACTCATCTTTCCTTCTCCTCAGTCCATCCAAAAAGTTCTCAAGCCTGTTTATAATAATCTCTGCATCCTTGCCCAGAAGCCTTAAGAACTGTTTCAACTCCTCTGTCCTCTGCTTTGCCTTCGCATTGTCAGGATCCATCTTTATAATCTCCATATAGATATCAAGTGCCCTGCCATACTCCTCTCTTCTTATACACTCATCAGCCTCCGCAAGAAGTTTACCTGTGTCTTTCACTGTTTCTGAATCAAGATGGAAAAAGTCTCTTTCACTGGTCTCAACTTCTTCTGTGACCTCTGCTGTTGCATGCTCTTCTTCTGCAAACATCACAGCCTCTTCTGCCTCTTCAACTGATGTCGCTTCTGCAATTCTTTCCATCTCGTGAATCTCTTCATTAATAAACTGGGCAAACTCCTCATAATCACCAAAGTCAACACCTAGGTTTAACTCTTCTTCCTCTTTTCTGTCCTCCTCTAAGGAGAGCGAATCAAGTGTAAGGGGACTCTCACCTGATGTGGTGGCATCTTCTTCATCAGGCAGAGGGAAAGAAAAATCATCTCCTATTTCTTCGTAGGTATCTTTTTCAGTCGTTGCGGTAGGCTCTTCAGGAATAGCAATCTCTTCTTCAACAGCAACATCCTCTGGTAATTTGATGTCTTCACCCCCCTCAACAACCTCCTCCATAGCCTCCTCCTCAATAGTAACCCCTTCCTCTGGCAACTGAATCTCCTCAGGCTCTTTTATACCCTCCTCAACTGCTTCCTCAGCCTCTTCAGCAATCTCCAGGACATCCCTTCCTGCCTCCTCCTGCACCACAGGCTCTTCTGATCCTTTCAGAGACTTCAGGATGTCTATAGCCTCCTCATCAAGGGGATTCAGGTCTATCACACGCTCATAATGCTCTATAGCCTTTTCTCGTAGCCCCATGTCTCTATATATATCAGCAAGCTTTCGCTGGGCAAAGAGATTATCAGGCACTGAATCGATTACCTGTTCCAGTTCAGCCCTGGCCTCAACAAGCTGGCCTTTATCTATATACACCTTGGCAAGCAAAACCCTTGCACTCGTATATGTGGGATGTCTCTCAAGTCCTGTTTTTAGCACCTCAATAGCCTCTTCAAACATGCCCTCCTTTCTGTACTCCTCTGCAAGAGGTAGAAAGAGCTTTGAATTTGGGTCCTTCTCAAGCCTCGCCTTCAGTTTTTCAATATCCTCTAAAGACATGGATTACCTCCCATTTCATACCAGCTATTGACATTTTTTGTCAGCCTGGTATGACATAAAATGATTATAAATCTCCTCAGCGCATTCTTCTTTGCTCATGAGGGGAAATTCCTTCATCTCTTTGCTATCCATTATGTATATGCGGTTTGTGTCATATCCAAAGCCTGCCCCTTTCAAGGTTACATCATTAAATACGAGTAAGTCCATACCCTTTTTGGTCATCTTCCTTCTTAATTTAGCAATATTCAGGCCAGTATCTGCTGAAAAACCAATAATTTTCCTCTTCCCTTTATATCTCTTTATTGTGGAAAGGATATCCCTTGCAGGGGTCAGTTCAATAGACTTAACCTTCCCTTTCTCTATTTTTGAATCACGCCTTACCTTTGGTGAGAAGTCTGAAGGAGCTGCTGCCATGACAAGCAGGTCTGCCCACTTGAAATACTCCTTAACATTTTTATACATATCCTCTGTTGTTTCTACCCAGACTGTGTCTATACCATTGATATTCACTTCCAGACCAGCACCTATTATAAGCACCACCTCTGCCCCTCGCCATTTTGCCACCCTGGCAAGGGCTATGCCCATCTTTCCTGTAGAAGGATTTGATATGAATCTTACAGGATCAAGGTACTCCCTTGTTGGTCCGGCAGTAACGAGTACCTTCATGCCTGTCATATCTTTTGGATGAAGAACATCTTTGATGCAATCAACTATTGTATCAACTGATGCCATCCTGCCCGGCCCCTCCTCACCACAGGCAAGAGAGCCTGTCTCAGGAGGTATCTCGTAAAACCCCCTCTTCTTGAGAATCTCCATATTGTCTTTTATCGCAGGATTTTCGTACATCCTCCAGTTCATTGAAGGAGCAAATAGTACCTTGCCTTTATATGCAAGAACAGACAGGGAGACAATATCATCCCCCATGCCTGAGGCGATCTTTGAAATCATATTGGCTGTAGCCGGAGCAATAAGAAAGATATCTGCATCCTTTGTTATCTGTAGATGAGAAAGAGGATCATCAAAGATATCCCTGTAGACCTTTCGAGATGAGAGGACTTCAAGTGTCAGGGGAGTAATAAACCGTGAAGCTGCCTCTGTCATCAGGACTGTCAGAGAAGCCCCCTCTTTTTTTAATCTCCTTATAATCTCTGCAGACTTGTAAGCAGCGATCCCACCTGTTACAGCAAGTATAATCTCCTTATTCTTCAGATTCGTACAGTTCATTAGAAGAAGTGGCTTCTTCTTTTTCATGCATGTATATTTGGAGGTCCTTTTCTAATTCAGACAGGTCTTCCAGTTCTAAATCCTTGCGCCTGTCCTCCAGGACACGACGGAAATCAATCCTTTTGGCCTCTTCTTTTGCCTTAACAGCCTCTTCACCTGTCAGGAATTCAAGCTTGTTTAAGATGGCCTCCTGGATCGCCAGGGTGCTGACCTTATTAGCCTTTGTCTGGATTTTTGGTTCAGCCCCGGACGCAAGCTCTTTTGCCCTCTGGGCTGCTATGTTGACAAGCCTGAAACGTCCGTCAATCCTTTCTTTATCAAACTCTACTGGCAAAGAGATGATGTCTACCATGGGACTACCTCCACTTTATTAATCTTGCAAGTCTTTTATACAAAACAACTTCTCACTTGTTTCAGAACCTGAACATGAGATGCCGAAATGAGTTCGGCATGACACAGTGTATGGA
>JALUSH010000091.1 GCA_027016675.1 Thermodesulfovibrio sp. | reverse complement strand
GTTATGAACAATGATATAGGTCATACTTTTCAGCATATAGAATAATATTGTGGTATAATGAACTATTTGGTGACTGTTTATTTGATTGAAAATATCTAATAGATGGATTTTATTCTTTTACACAGGGAGGTTTACATGAAAAGGTTATGGCTTGTTTTAGTTTTTTTCACACTGATAGTTTCATATGGATGTAAGGGAAAGGAAAAAACCGAGGTTTATTCCACCAACGAAGGCTCTTTAGAGGTCAAGGAATCAGGTGGAGAGACTAAGGAAGTTAAGATTACAACAAAGGAAGGCACTACAGTTGTTAAGGCTGGAAAAGAAATTCCAGAAGATATTAAGCCATATGTTTATCCAGGTGCAACCGCAAAAAAGGGAATTGCATGGAGCGTTCAGCGTGATAAAAAGCAAAGTGGTGGATTGTTTTCCACTTATCTAAATACTGAAGATGGCATTGATAAGGTGGTTGCTTATTACAAGGATAAACTGAAGGACAAGAATCCAGAGTATTACGAAATGACCACTCCCAATGGGAAGATGGCAAGCTTCACTATCGGAGAAAAAAACAGAGGTGGTATCACTGTGATGTTAAATGAAAAGGCAGGTGAGAAAGGAACAGAGATACATATAACAAAGGTATCGAAATAACCGAACAGGAATTTTTGAGATTATTACGTTTATTCAGTAATCCATGTTGAGGCAGGCTGAAGTGGTTCATAGTCCTGCCTCCCATATGTTCTTTATATTCTATTTTTTACAAGTTGATGACAGGCAGTTTTTAATATATTTCACCTCTGAGGAATCTCCTTGCCAGTTCTGTTTCAGGAGATGAGAAGAATCTTTCCCTGCTGTTCTGTTCAATAATCCTTCCGTTATGGATGAAGAATACCTTATCAGCAAGCTTTCTTGCCTGAAACAGGTTGTGGGTGACAAAGAGTATAAGCCTCTGCCCCTTTTCATGGAGAGCCATTATTGCCTGTTCTATTATCCCGGTGTTTTCAGGGTCAAGGTTTACAGTGGGCTCATCAAGCATGAGGACATCAGGGTCTATGGCTATTGCCCTTGCAAGGCTGAGACGCTGTTTTTCACCCGAGGAAAGAAGAGGGGCAGGCTGGTTCTTGAGATGTTCAAGCCCCACCGAACGAAGTGCCTCCATTGCCCTTTCCATGGACTTCCCCCTTCCAATGCCCCTTATCCTCAATCCATAGGTCACGTTTTTCAGGACACTTTCCCTGAACACCACAGGTCTTGTATTGACCAGGGTAACCCGTCTTCTCAGGGCAAGATCTGAAAAGGGATTGATGTGGTCTTCATTCTCATCCCTGTATACGACTTCACCCTGCTGAGGCCTTTCAAGAAGGGAAAGGATCCTGAGGAGGGTGGATTTACCGCTACCGTTTGGACCAAGGAGGGCATGGGTCTGTCCGCTCTCAAGCTCAATTGAGCAGCGGAGCGTGAACCTGCTATTAAAGGTTCTCACTATATCTCTTGCGACTATCTCCTTAATCAATGGCCCCTCTCTTCTGGAAGATGTAGAGCACGGCATTTATGCCCAGTGAGAGCAGAAGCAGTATCATCCCAAGGGCTATGGCAAGGATGAAATCTCCCCTGTCTGCCTCAAGGGCAATGGCAGTGGTCATCACGCGGGTGTAGCCTGCGATGTTTCCACCCACAATCAGCACCGCTCCTACCTCTGCAATCACCCTTCCCAGACCTGCCACAACAGAGGACAGGATTGAATAACGGGTCTCCATTATTACTCTGAGGGTTGCCTGTAGTTCTGATGCACCAAGGCACAGGGCCGTGAATCTTATCTCAGGGTCTGCTGAGATCATGGATGCATGGGCAATGCCTGCTATGATAGGTGTTGCAAGAACGCACTGGGCAATGATCATGGCCGTGGGGGTATAAAGGAGGTTCAGTGTGCCAAGGGGGCCTGAACGGGAAAGCAAAAGATATATGAAGAGCCCTACCACAACAGGTGGAAGCCCCATGGATGTGTTGAGAAGAGGGATCAGGAGCCTCTTAACAGGGCTCTGCATCTGATAAATACATACGGCAAGCAGGATGCCCGCTACTGTGGCAATTATCACAGCGGTGCCTGACACCCTGAGGGAAAGCAGCACAATGGAGATGAACTCCCTGTCCAGTGATGTGATTATTCCAACAGCCTTCAGCGTTGATTCAATAAGAAATCCCATCAGTCTGCATTAGGGTGAAAGAGTTGATTACCCCGGGCATCTTTGAATGATGCAATAGCCTTCTGGCCTCTATCAGATATGAGCCAGTTTATGAAGGTCATTGCCTCCTTGTACTTTACATGGGGATACTTCTCTGGATTTACTGCCATTACACCATACTGATTAAAAAGGATGGGGTCACCCTCAAGGAGTATCTTAAGCCCCAGCTTTTCCCTGTCAACAAGGGAGAGATATGTGCCGCGGTCTGTTAATGTGTAAGCACGGAGGTTTGCAGCGATTCTGAGTGTCTTTGCCATTCCCTGCCCTACCTGAAGATACCATTTTTTGCCCTCTGGATTAATGCCTGCTGCCTTCCATATGCTGAGTTCCTTCTTATGAGTACCAGAGTTATCACCTCTTGAAATGAATTTTGTTTTTGACTCTGCAATCCTTCTGAAGGCATCCATTGCTGAGTGGACCGACCTGATGTCTGCCAGGTCTTCTGGAGAGCCAACTATCACAAAGTCATTATACATTACATCATGCCGGTTTACAAACCAGCCCTGCTTGACCATCTTCAACTCGTCATCTTTCGCATGGACAAGCACCACATCCACATCGCCCCTTTTCCCGAGTTCAAGGGCAGCGCCGGTGCCAACGGCAATAACATCGACCTTTATACCAGTGTCCTTTTCAAAAAGGGGCAGTATGTATTCAAAAAGCCCGGAGTTCTGTGTGCTTGTGGTGGATGCACAGCGGATTCGTGTTTCAGCATTGCCGGTTGATACAGCTAATACCATAATAACTAACAGGATACACAAGATACTGCTTCTCCAGAAATTCATAAGATATCCTCCTCATACTAATTGATATAAATGGTTCAAAGGGATTTACTGTCTTTTGAAGATCAGTCCCTGTTCTGCTTCAGCACGGATGGTATGGCATCAGGGAAAAAGAGCCTTATCCCACTGCGCTTGAACTCCGCAATTATGCTCTGCCCTTCGTATGACGTTACATAGGCAATAAACTCCATGGCCTCCCTGTATCTGACATGGGGAAATCTATCAGGATTAACAGCAATCACACTGTACTGGTTCCTGAGAACAGGGTCACCTTTCACCAGCACCTCAAGGTTAATCTCGGATTTATAATTCAGGAATGTTCCCATATCAGTAAGTGTATAGGCCCTTTTTCCATCTGCTGCAAGCAGGGTATCGCCCATCTTTGCACCTGCTTCAAAGTACCAGCCCTTACCCCTGGGGTTAATACCGGCGTCCTCCCATATATCAAGTTCTCTCATGTTTGTACCTGAGTCGTCCCCTCGTGAAACAAAGGCAGAACCTGCCTCAGCGATATGCTCAAATGCCTCTGAAGCACTACTCAGGCCTTTTATGCCTGCAGGGTCATCTCCAGGGCCGACAATCACGAATTCATTATGCATGACAGCCCTTCTGTTAACACCATATCCACCTGCCACAAACTTTTCCTCCCTGAATAGGTCATGGACAAAGAGCAGGTCAGCCTCTCCCTTCTTTGCAATTCTGATAGCCTTTCCCGTTCCCACCGCTATAACCCTGACCCTGACATTATACCTGGAGGACTTCTCATATGCAGGAATCAGAAGATCAAAAAGCCCCGAGTTCTGCGTACTGCTGGTTGATGCAATAATCAATTCTGTCTTTTTTCTACCCATCTTACAAATAAAAAATAAAGCTTATCTCAACTAAAAGTCAAGTTCATTTATTTCATTGATTTAATGAATTTTTTTCATCTTTGAATACCTTTATGGGATGGACAATTCAGAGATGTTCAGGGCACTGTTAGATGAGTATGTCAAACAGGGAGGCACACTGATAGTTTTTGCTCAGCAGCACGGGTATGAGTTCTCTGTTCTTCCCACGCCTGATGGAAAGCCAGTTACAGGCTATGGATGGGCAGAGGATCAGAGTTGTAGATATAGGTCAGTTTACATAGACACATATCATCAGATACTATCAGGGTAGAGGAATATAACGCCCTCAGTGAGTGTGGACGGATACTTTACCCAGTATCCAGACAATTCAACAATTCTTCTCAGAAGAACAGCCAATGGACAGCCAGCGATGTTGATGTATGACTATGGCCTTGGGAAAGTGATAGTAACGAGCATGTATTCAGACTGGGCTTATGGGCATTCTCAGGCATTGAAAGAGATCGAAATCTGAAAATATGGTAAAAATAAAAAACCTGACAGAGTGTGCAGGAGGGAAGAAGGAGGGAAAAAATGAGTTCAGGAGCCAACCTACCGACATCGGTTAAAATCATTGGCTGGTTTTATGTTGTGGTTTCCGGGATGATGTTTTTCTCAGGGGTTATGGGGTATATGGCTTGGCAGTATATCGTTCGGCAGGAGCAGGCGGAGGTTTCCACCTTTATTGAATATAATTGGGTT
>JALUSH010000090.1 GCA_027016675.1 Thermodesulfovibrio sp. | reverse complement strand
GATAAGTCAGTTCTTACAGAGCCGAGATGCCCTTTCTGCAGTGCGCTCTTTGAAAGACCTTATGAAATAGCGACAGAGTTTGGTTTTTTTTCCGGTGGTGTATGTACCTGTGGAGCTGTGTATGGATTTGATCCAACAGGCAAGAATCTTGGAGAAATTTATATGGATGTTCTGGTCCAGCTTTGTAATGGTGACTGGCAAAGAGCAATGAGTCTAACTCGGGGGGAGAGTTATGAGGAACAGGTTTTAAGGTATAATTTCAGGAGCCATCAACTGGTGCCAGCTAATTTATCATGGGGAAGAGGAGCAGGGGTGTTACTCTTTTTAAAATTAACAGGTAAATAGATTAAGCTTACTAATATATGAATTAATATTTTTAATTTGACAGTTATTGATAATGTATATTAACTTTTATAACTTTTTAAAGTGATGTAAGGCTGTAATATCTGGCTTTTTAAAAGCCTTAAAATCTAAAGATAAGGAGGTTATAAGATGGCAACTATTGAATTCCAGGGCAAACAGATCGAGGTAGATGAAGAGGGTTATCTTCAGAACCTTGACGATTGGACCCCAGAGTTAGCCACTTATATGGCTCAGCAGGATGGTCTTGAGCTGACGGACGAGCACTGGGAGATAATCAACTTCCTTAGAGACTATTACAACAAGTATCAGATCGCTCCAATGATTAAAATCCTCGTAAAAGAAATCAAAAAGACCATGGGAGCTGACAAGGGTAACACCAAGTATCTCTATCAGTTATTCCCTGATGGTCCTGCAAAACAGGCCTGTAGATACGCAGGGCTTCCAAAACCTACTGGTTGCGTATAAAAAAAATAATTTAGCATCTATGTTCTCCTCAATAATGGGGAGGGGTTAAAATTATTTAATACTTGAGGTTGGTGCCCCTCTTTTAAAGGGGGTATCAACCCAGGTAAACAAGAGGGCACATCTGAATTATGGAAATCAAAGACCTTTTACAGGACAGAAGAGAGGTTATACTGAAGAAGTGGTCTCATGTCCTGTTACAGTCCTATCCTGAAGAAACATCACGTTTTCTCCGTAAGGAGAAGGACCCCTTTGCCAATCCTGTAGGAAGTGCTTTCATGGAAGGTATTTCTGGTATATATCATAGTGTACTATACGGTGTTGATCGCGACGAGGTGTCTCCCTTCCTTGATAGAATAATAAGAATCAGAGCCGTCCAGGACTTTACACCCTCCGAGGCAATTGGTTTCCTTTTTCTTTTAAAAAAGGTAATCAGAGAGGAGCTGTTTGATGAGGTTTCTCGAAAGGGTTTAAATGAGGAACTATATTTAATTGAATCCAGGATTGATGACCTTACCCTGATCGCCTTTGATATTTTTATGCAGTGCAGAGAGAAAATTTATGATTTGAAGGCCTCAGAACTGAGAAATATGACCTACAAACTCCTTGAAAGGGCTAATCTCTTAAAAGACTTCAATGATGAGGCGAATGGAGATGGTTCGGGATAGGCAGAGACTTGTTTTAAAAATTATTATATTATAAAGGAGGTTTTGTAAATGGGTGCCTTGTTTTCCTTAGGAGTGGTTATTGCCCTTGTACTTGTTGCATTAGTTGGTGTGAAGGGTGCTCATCTTCAGCCCTTATTTGGTGTCGTTATTCCCTACTTGGCGGTTATCACCTTTTTCATAGGTTTGATATACCGTGTGGTCAAGTGGGGAAAGACACCTGTACCCTTCCATATTCCTACTACATGTGGTCAACAAAAGAGCCTCCCCTGGATTAAGTACAGCAAGCTGGAAAGTCCTGCAACAGGCAAGGAGGTATTTTTCAGAATGGCTCTTGAGGTGCTCTTCTTCAGGTCGTTATTCAGAAACCTCAAGATGCAGAGAAGTGGAGAAAGGGTTGTTTATGGTTCGGCCAAATGGCTCTGGCTGGGTGGGATACTTTTCCACTACTCCTTTTTTATCGTATTAATAAGACATTTGAGGTTGTTCACCAATCCTGTACCCTCATTTGTGCATCTCATTGAAAGCTTTGATGGATTCCTCCAGATCGGGTTGCCAAAACTTATGATGACAGGTGTAATACTGCTTGCTGCAGTGACCTATCTGTTTCTTCGGAGAATCTACATCCCCTCGGTCAGGTACATATCATTACCTGCTGATTATTTCCCCCTCTTTTTAATCATGGCAATTGCCACCACAGGTATATTGATGAGATATTTTATAAGGGTGGATGTGGTTAAGGTGAAAGAGCTTACCATGGGACTTGCAAGACTCAGCCCTACAGTTCCAGATGGAATAGGCACGATATTTTATATTCATATCTTTCTTGTGAGTACTCTCTTTGCATATTTTCCCTTCAGCAAACTCGTACATCTTGGTGGTGTGTTCTTGAGTCCCACAAGGAATCTTGCCAACAACAGTCGTATGGTGAGACATGTAAATCCATGGAACTATCCGGTTAAGGTTCATACCTATGAGGAGTACGAGGAGGAGTTCAGAGAGAAGATGGTCTCTGTTGGTATTCCTGTTGAAAAGCCTTTAGAGACAAAGGAACCCGAAGAAGCAACAGAAGAAGAAAGCGAAGGAAAGGAGTGAAACCATGGCAAAAGCTAAAGGAAAAACACCAAAACCTGAAGAGCTTGCAAAGATAGACTATAGTCCACCTGAGAAACACTGGACAGAAGTTCCAGTAGAGTTGAAGCCTGGTACATTCTGTTATGGAGCAAGACCCAAGTATCTTGAAGAGGTAGATTTCCCCAATCCGAGAGATTGGCAGCCCTACGAAGATGACTGGAAACTGCCTGAAAACTGGAAGGATATAGTTCTTGAAGGAATGGAGGACAGGCTGAATAAATATCGCACCTTCCGTCTTTTTATGGATATCTGTGTCAGGTGTGGGGCCTGTGCTGACAAATGTCATTTCTTCATCGGATCAGGCGATCCGAAGAATATGCCGGTTCTGAGGGCCGAGTTGATGAGGTCTGTTTACAGGAAATACTTTACAAAGGCCGGAAAGTTTTTCGGTAAGAATGCAGGTGCAAGAGACCTCACAATGGATGTTTTCAAGGAATGGTGGTATTATTTCTATCAGTGTACAGAGTGCCGTCGTTGTTCTGTTTTCTGTCCCTATGGGATTGATACTGCTGAGATAACTATAATAGGCAGGGAGCTAACCAATCTTCTTGGTTGTAACACTGACTGGATAGCTGGTCCTGTTGCCAACTGTTACCAGAAGGGAAATCACCTTGGGCTTGAGCCTCATACCATACAGAGCAATATTGAGATGATGTGTGATGATATTGAGGAGATTACTAGTATAAGGATAGAACCCACATTCAACCGTAAGGGGGCTGAAATACTCTTTGTTACCCCTTCAGGAGATCTCTTCGGTGTGCCAGGTGTTTATACATGTATGGGATATCTGATGCTTTTCCATGAGCTGGGTCTTGATTATACCTGGTCAACATATGCCTCTGAGGGCGGTAACTTTGGGTTCTTTACATCCAATGAGATGGCAAAGCGATTATATTACAAGATCTATGCTGAGGCAAAGAGACTTGGTGTTAAATGGATACTTGGTGGTGAGTGTGGGCATATGTGGAGACTCGTCCACCAGTATCTTGATACATGGTGGGGACCTGCTGATTTCCTTGAGGTTCCCAAATCTCCCATTACAGGCACAGTATTCGAGAATGCCAAATCAACAAAGATGGTTCATGTGGTAGAGTTTACTGCTGATCTGATCAAACATGGCAAGTTAAAGCTCGATCCAAGCAGGAATGACCATCTGAGGGTTACCTTCCATGACTCCTGTAACACCTCCCGTGGGATGGGCTTCTTTGAAGAACCAAGGTATGTTATCAAGAATGTATGTAACAATTTCTTCGAGATGCCAGAAAATACGATCAGGGAGAAGACCTTCTGTTGCGGAAGTGGCTCGGGCTTGAATGCCAGTGAGAATATGGAGATCAGGATGAGGGGCGGTTTCCCCAGGGCAAATGCTGTAAGACATGTGAATCAGAAATATGGTGTTAACATGCTTGCCAATGTATGTGCAATAGACAGGGCAGCCCTTACAACACTGATGCAGTACTGGGTGCCGGATGTGGAGGTCTGCGGGGTCCATGAGCTTGTGGGAAATGCCCTTGTGATGACAGGCGAGAAGGAGCGGACAATGGATCTCCGCTTGGAAGATTTGCCAGGAAAGGAGGAGGAAGAGGAAGATGTATGATGGTGGAAAGATAATTACAGGGATTATAATATTTCTGCTTTTTGCAACCTTCCCTTTCTATTACAATATTGGAAAGGCACATGTGAAGCCTGACCCAAAACTTGATACCCCAGTTATTAAACAACTGAAAGAGAAGAAATGCGTAGAAAGTAAGGCCTACATGAGGGCGAATCATATGCAACTGCTTGATAAATGGCGAAACCAGGCCCTGAGGGAGGCCAACAGGACTTACAGGAATGAAGAAGGAAAGCTTTTCGAGATCAGTCTTCAGAACACATGTATGAGGTGCCACTCCAATAAGCAGAAGTTCTGTGATGAGTGCCATAACTATGCTGAGGTTAAGCCCTATTGCTGGGATTGTCACTTTGTAAAAGAGGCAAAAGAGGGAGGAGCGGCAAAATGAGCATGGATAGAAGAGAATTTCTAAAGATTGCAGGACTGGCCGGCTTAGGCCTTGGTATTGGAGCAGGAGCCTCAGGATGGATATTCAGCCGTGGCCTTGAGGCTTCAGATTTTATCCCTTCTCCTGGTGCTTTGACTGCCAAGAGATGGGCAATGGTTGTGGTGTTGAGTAAATTTAAAACTGAAGATGACTACAAGAGGGTTATTAAGGCATGCCATAAGTTTCACAACGTGCCTGATATTGGAAATCCAAAGGATGAGATCAAATGGATCTGGACTGATACCTATGAACATGTATTTGTAGGTCAGGAAAATGAGTATCTGCCAGAGGCATTCAAGGAGAAGCCCTTTCCCCTTCTCTGTAACCACTGCACCAATGCGCCCTGTGTAAGGGTGTGTCCCACAAAGGCAACCTTTAAGAGAAAAGATGGAATAACAATGCAGGACTATCACCGCTGTATTGGCTGTAGATTCTGTATGGCAGCATGCCCTTATGGAGCAAGGAGCTTTAACTGGCGTGATCCAAGGCCATTTATAAAGGAGACAAACCCCACTTTCCCAACAAGAACAAAAGGTGTTGTGGAAAAATGTACCTATTGTGTTGAACTCCTTGAAAAGGGAGAGATGCCAAAATGTGTACAGGCATCAAATGGCGGGTTGATATTTGGAGACCTTCAGGATCCCAACTCTGAGGTTAGAAAGGTATTGAGTGAAAACTTTTCAATGAGAAGAAAGGCTGAACTGGGCACGGGTCCGAGTGTCTTTTACATTATAGGAGGAGGTGAGGAAGATGTTTGAGAAGGCATTGGTTGGTGGAAGAAGATACTGGACACTGGTTGCAGTACTCCTTGCCATTATCGGCATAGGATTCCTTGTTTACCTGAAACAGCTCAGCTATGGCCTGGGTATTACAGGAATGAGCAGGGATGTCTCCTGGGGATTTTATATCTCTCAGTTTACCTTTCTTGTGGGAGTTGCAGCATCTGCTGTGATGCTTGTTATCCCATACTATCTTCATAACTATAAAAAATTCAGCAAGATCGTAATACTTGGTGAATTCCTGGCCGTCAGTGCAGTTACCATGTGTATACTCTTTATCTTTGTTGATATGGGGCAGCCCATGAGGATTATGAATGTGATTCTTCACCCTACACCTAATTCTATTCTCTTCTGGGACTCTGTGGTACTAACAGGATATCTTCTGTTGAATATTATCATAGGCTGGACTACATTACAGGCTGAGTGGAAAGAAACAGCGCCTCCAAAATGGGTTAAACCACTAATCTATCTCTCCATACCATGGGCTATCAGCATCCATACAGTAACGGCCTTTATTTACGCAGGGCTGCCGGGCAGGCACTTCTGGTTAACAGCTATCATGGCTGCTCGATTTCTTGCATCTGCCTTTGCCTCAGGGCCTGCATTGTTGATCCTTCTTGCACTTATTGTAAGAAAGTACACTAGCTTTGATCCTGGCAGGGAACCCATTCTTGCTATTAGTAAGATCGTTGCCTATGCAATGGTTACGAATGTATTCTTCTTCCTCCTTGAGGTGTTTACCGCTGGTTATAGCCAGGTTCCAGGACATCTTGGCTCCTTTGAGTATCTCTTCTTTGGACTGGAAGGCCATGGAAAGCTTGTTCCGCTGATGTGGATATCCATCTTGCTTGCCTTTATTGCCATAGTACTTCTTGTGATCCCTACTACAAGAAGGCATGAGACAACCCTTACAGTGGCGTGCATAGCTGTATTTATCTCCCTCTGGATAGACAAGGGCTTCGGGCTTGTTATTGGTGGTTTTATACCCAATCCGCTGGAAAGGGTGTTTGAGTACTGGCCAACACTGCCTGAGTTTATAATCAGTATTGCGGTCTGGGCAACAGGATTTCTTATTTTGACGATACTCTATAAGATTGTTGTATCAGTGAGGGAAGGTATAGGCCCTGGAGAACCTGTACATTAAAAATAGTTGAAGATTTAAGATATTAAATTTATAGAATCCCCTCTTTCTACAAAGGAGAGAGGGGATTTTTTATTTTCTTCATATTTTATTCATAAAATTATGTTTTAATGGAATCAAATAAATCTATATATAGCTTAGAGCAAGGAGAAGTGTATGGGTAGAAAAGCTAAGAGGGTACAAAAGAAGAAGAATTCTAAGATGGGCTGGATAGTCATAATAGTTGTTGCAGTTGCGCTGGCCTTTGTTTTTTCAGGTGTGTCTCCTTTTGGTAAGTCTGGAGGAAAGACAAAGTCCTTCTATGTGAAAGGCGGAGAGAACAGACCCACTCTTGATCCCTCTCTGTTTACAGGTATGACACGGGCTGCCTATGCAGCTGCCAGGGAATACCCCAAGGTGCTTGACCAGGTCTATTGTTATTGCAACTGTGATCAACCACCCTTTAATCATGTGAGTTTATTGAGCTGCTTTGTGGACAATCATGGAGCAGGTTGAGTACTCTGTCAGGAGGAGGCCCTTAGGGCAGCCCAGCTTAACAGAGAAGGTAAGTCAATCAACGAAATAAAAGCTGCTATTGATAGAGAATTTGGAAGATAAAGGACAAAAGATAGTGGGAGAGTTATTCTCCCACTATCTGAACTATTACCTCTCTATCCCTGTTCCGATTGTCAAAGTCAATAAAAACTATCTCCTGCCAGGTGCCCAATGCAAGCTCTCCATCTATTACAGGTACAGAGAGAGTGGGTTTCATCAGTGCAGACCTTACATGAGAGAATCCATTGCCATCACCCTGGAGCCTGTCATGTTCATAGATACTGTTTACAGGAGCAATCTTTTCAAGGGCACTCTGGAGATCTTTCAGGACACCCTCTTCGTATTCTACTATTGTAATCCCACAGGTAGAGCCTCTGCTGAATATTGTTACAAGGCCATTTCTGATGGAAGAACTCTGCAAAAAATCCGTGATAACACCTGTTATCTTTAATATATGGCAGTATCCCTCCGTTCTAAAAATCAGTTGTTTTGAATATACCATTGTAAAAAGTCCCAAAACTATTTTTGATGATTTTAACAGAATCAGGCTGTTATTTTCCAGTAGATGACTACTAATACAGCATCAATAGATTGATTTAAAAGTGCAAAACATGGCAATTAAATAGTATAATCATTACTATATCACAACAAAGGGAGGATATGTATGAAAGCCTGGAGTGTTATTATTGTGTTCTTCATTGGAATCATAATTGGTGCTGCAGGTATGTATTTCGCGCCTGATTACCTTGATCGATACATGCCTGGTTTATTTGAAAAGAGCGGTGTGGTAGTCGAGGGGAAGGTTGTAGCAAAAGATAAGAAGGACCATAACCTGTTAGTTACAGTAAACACAAAAGAGGGAGCTATACTTGTAACATTCAAAAACAAGGTTCCAGAGATTGACCTTCTTGTACAGGTAGGAGACAATCTGGCTCTCAGACTTAAAGAATACAGTCCCTTTGTGACTGACCCTGTTATTGAACGTGTAAGAAAAGGTATAAGGGGTTCTGATACTGAAGTAGAAGAAGAAAAGGATAAGAAAGAAGAAATTAAAGAGTCTCCAGTATTGGAGAAAGGACCACCTGAGGCAGAGATAGAAAAGGAATCCATTGAGGTGGAAAGTAAGGAACCTCTTAAAGAGGATGAAAACAAAGACCTGCTACCCTCTGAAGAGAGACAATAGTGTTTTCATTAAATTCCAGGCTGAAAGACAGAACAGGCGAAAATTAATACTTTCCTTAACGGTCAGAGGTGGTTCATAACTTCATTGTCCCTCTCCTTCACGGAAATAACTTCTTGAATATCTTTGACCACATCTGTCTAAAACAAAACACCAATAAGGCAGGGCACCTCATAAAAATAATGCAATCCACAGGATTAGTCTCTGCCTGAACCTTTATTGAAAGACAGAGCAAAATCAAATCAGGTTTCAATTGAAAAGGGGTAGAGGTGGTGAAATAGAATCTTTTTAGATTAGATAGTAATGATCTTTGACAGCAATGAATTAAACACTATACAAACAGATCAGCTTCCTTGACAAAAGCATTTAGGTCATTCTGAAATTCTTCCACGTTTAGACCTTTATTTAAGAACTCTTTGAGGCAGTCATGGAATTGGTTTTCTTCTGAGTTAAGGTTGTTAGCAAGGCTGTTTGCAGTAGAAACAAGCTGGAGGACATCTTTGAACTTTTCAGAGTCGCCAGGGTTGTGATGGAGTCGTATTGTTTCCTTTACGACATCAGAGAATTTCCATTTAACAGCTAACAAAAAGCCTATTTTGGTATGAAAACTTTCCAGGATATCATTCATCAGTTCATCCGTTATCCTCTGATCATGGAGATGTTCCAGAATCACGGTTTTCCCGATATCATGAAGCAGTCCGCATACAAAGGCCTCCTCAGGGTCAACAGAGAGATAAGGGGATAGATGTCTTGCTATAAAGGCTGTAATCAGGGAATGCTTTAGCACTGTCTTGATCTTCTCTGCATTATAGGTATTTGTTGCTCCAAGGGTATAGACAGTGACAATGCTTATAAGTGATTTCAACCCCATATATATTATAGCCTGTTGCAAGGAGGTGATTTTTCCGTATCTTGCATAGTAAGATGAATTGACAATTTTGAGAATCTTCGATGTGAGTATCTGGTCTGACATGATTATCTTTGCTATATCCACTACAGTGGTATTGTCATTTTTGAGGGCGCTATTTAATTTGACTATAATGTCAGGCACAGGGGGGAGTTCGATTTTTCCTGAAGATACATCCTGGGCTATTTTTTTGATAAATTCTGTTTTATCTGTTTCGGGTGCCTCCTGTGATTCATAGAGTGTCCTCATTGATTGAAAGACCACGGTAGAGGTGTTTATCTTCACGGGACCATTTACTACAGAAGGGGGCAATGAATCCTTGAATTGAAAGGTGCCTCCCTCCCATTTCAGGGCATCCCGGAATGCTGCCTCAGCTATTTCACTTATGATTGATTCAAGCGTCTCTGCTGTTAACAAACCTTCAGATATCAGATAGCCTGTAAAGGGGATACCGAGAACCTGGCTCTTCTGAATACTTTCCTTGAGTTGCTTGATGTCAATGAGTTTCTTTGAAAGGAGATACTCGCCAAGCATCTCTCCCTTTTTTTGTGAAGATACATAGATAATTTTGCCCTGTTGAAGGTAAAATCGTTTTACAATACCATTGAATTCAATGAGCAGGGTCCCGGATTTGCGGCTCATCTCAATCCATTGCATCAGGTCTGAAATGGGCATTAAAGAGAGGTCACCTTCTATCTTGGCCATATTATCATCCTCATATCAGTTGATTTTATATATCTTATCGGCTATTTTGAAAATTTCTTTAGTCACATATGTCCAATATAAGATAGCAACAAGGCAGGGCACCTATACGGAAATCAGATGTCGGAAATCGGAAGTCAGAAACTCCAAAGTTTGTAATCCCACCTCTGACCTCTGAGATCTGACCTCTGTATAGGCCATGTAGCAATACCTCATGTATCTTACATCAAGACCCTTATCTATACACTTAAGTCTTAAAAGACTACCCCCTCCAAACCTCCCCCTTGAAGGGGGAGGATGAAGGTGGGGGTGCATCAATGGGATGATGAACCACCTCTTCACCTCCTGTTTCAGAAGGATTTTTCCATTTTCAAAGGTGTGGTGCTTATTTTTCTTCGGCACTCTGCCTTATACAGGTCTTGCCAATTTATTTTGGACACCAATGCTCTTTAGTCTTATCTGAAGGTTCTGGAGACCTTGTAGATAAATGCGAGTATCTCTGCTACAGCCCGATATAGTTCAGGTGGGATCTCCCTGTAGAGATCAAGGGCAGAGAGTATTTCAATTAATTCCTTGTCTTCATGAATGGGAATGCCCTTTTGTTTTGCTATCTCAATTATCTTTTCAGCAAGATAGCCCCGTCCTTTTGCTACAAGCCTGGGGGCACTGTCTTTACCATGTTCGTATTTAAGTGCTGCTGCTTTTTTGTTTTTCATGCCTTTATATCAAGTCCTTCTCTGGTGTAGATTATCCTATCCAGGTTTTTCTCAAGGGATGTTCTCAGGCTGGAAAGCCTCAGTCCTGCAGACTCAAAGGCAGTCTTGAGTAAAGAACTGTTTTTTTCCAGAGCATCAATGAGGATGCTGCTTTCCGAGAAGAAGCCCACATGAATGAATCCCTTCTGATAAAGAACACTTGTGATTAGGTAACCTGTTTTTTCAAAGGAAAGTCTGATAAAACAACAAACAGGTTCGTCAACGGAGATGGTATGTTTGAGCCTTCTGAATATGAGTTCCCCATCCCTCAGGTCGGTCCAGAACAGGGGAATATAGGTCTGCAGGATATCATTCAGTCTTGATTGTAATTGATGATATTCGATGTTTTGAATAAGTTGTGAGACTGTTTTCTTGAGTGATTGTTCAGGTATGCTATTTTCCTTCAATAGTTGAATTATGTCTTTGTTATCCAGCCTGTTTTGAAGCTTTAACAAAATGGCCTTTACATCTTTGTTGATTCCAGATAATGTTAAATTCTCTACGGATATCTCTTTAAGGGCAAGGGTCTTTAATTTTGTTTCCAGTATAATACCAGAGTGCTCCGTCAGGTTCTTCAGGAGTTGTTCGTTTAATGAATCGGGTTTTACAGAAAAGAGCCTCGAGATTTCTTTTATTTCAGGAAGCCTGTTCTTGACCTCCTCGGGCAGGTTATCTATTTTGTTTATCATCTGGAGCAATTCTTTAAGTTCTGTCTTATCAGCGTGCAACCCAGGGAGATTAAAAAACCTGAGAGATTGGGTCTTTGCAGTCCTGGATGATTCAATACCGATAAGTTTAAGTCTTACCTGATCTCTGGATGATTCAACCTTGACGATGATGCTGTCACCTTTTTTCAGAGAAACTTCTGTTTTTGCCTGGAAGGTAGAGCCTTTCATTGAAATGAGAAGTGTCTCATTGTTCTTCACATCAAGAACCCTTGCTTTAAGGATTTCACCAGTGGTAAGACTGATGGATGTGCGTCCCTTAAGGTAAAGTGTAAATACCTTGCTGGTTATCTCATTTGCTGCCCAAGGCATAACATAACCATCTACAGACGGCCTTTTGTTGAAGGAAGCCTGTTTCCTTCAACTGTAGATGCCTCCTTCAGTGCCCTTCCAAAGGCCTTGAAGATAGACTCATAGATATGATGGAGGTCACGTCCATAATGTACTATAATGTGTAGATTGACCCTGGCATTGTTTGTAAAGGATAGGAAAAAGTCTTCAAATAAAGAGACGGGAAGATCCTTTACAGTACCGTTTCTTTTTCCTGTCTTATAGACAAGATAGGGTCTTCCGCTTAAATCAACAACCACCTCTGAAAGACTTTCATCCATGGGAATCTTTGCATGTCCAAACCTTCGGATGCCTGTTTTATCTCCAAGTGCCTTGTCAAGGGCACTACCAAAGGCAATTCCTATGTCTTCCATAAGATGATGGTAGTCCACATCAATGTCACCCTTTGCCTTTATATCCAGGTCTATTCTGCCATGATAGGACATTAAAGAGAGCATATGATCCACAAAAGGTATGGATGTGTCAATCTTGTAAGAACCCTTACCATCAAGATTAATGGTGATGGAAACATCTGTTTCTTTTGTTTTTCTATGTACCCTTGCCTTTCTCATTCTTCCTCCAGGTTTATAATTACTTTATAACATCCATTCCCATATAAGGTCTCAGAACTTCAGGTATTACCACTGAGCCATCCTTCTGCTGGTAGTTTTCAATTATTGCAACCACTGTTCTGCCAATAGCAAGCCCTGAGCCATTCAGTGTATGTACAAACTCGGTACCTTTTTTACCCTCCCGTCTGAAGCGGATATTTGCCCTTCTTGCCTGATAATCTTCAAAATTGGAGCAGGAGGAGATTTCTCGGTACCGTTGCTGTCCAGGCAACCATACCTCAATATCATAGGTTTTAGAGGCTGAAAAACCAAGATCCCCGGTGCATAATACCACCACCCTGTAAGGCAGTCCGAGTTTTTGCAGGATATCCTCAGCATCCCTTGTTAATGATTCCAGTTCATCATAGGAGTTTTCAGGTTTTGAGAACTTTACCAGCTCAACCTTGTTGAACTGGTGCTGTCTTATCAGGCCTCTTGTATCCTTACCATAGGAACCTGCCTCTTTTCTGAAACAGGGGGTGTATGCTGTGTAGTATATGGGAAGGTCATTTTCATTAAGTATCTCATCTCTATGAATATTTGTTACAGGCACCTCAGCGGTAGGAATAAGGTAAAGTTCTGGCTCCAGTGTTCTGAAGAGATCATCATAGAACTTTGGAAGCTGACCAGTGCCTGTCATGGTTTCTCGATTTACAAGAATGGGAGGGAAGACCTCTTTATAGCCTCTTTCAGTATTATGGTCAAGCATAAAGTTCATGAGTGCACGTTCTAATTTAGCGCCAGCACCTTTCATTAAAGAAAACCTTGCTCCTGCTATCTTGGATGCCCTGTCAAAGTCGATAATATCAAGAGCCTCGGCAATATCCCAGTGATTTAAGGGTTTGAAGTCAAACTCCCCTGGGGTTCCCCAGCGTCTTATCTCAACATTGTCTTCCTCGTCCTTCCCCACGGGAACAGATTCATGAGGTATATTGGGTATGTTCAGAAGAAAATCCCTGATCTGATT
>JALUSH010000089.1 GCA_027016675.1 Thermodesulfovibrio sp. | reverse complement strand
GTATATATAATTTATGCGTAATCTAAAATTGTTGCTTATAAACACTCCGCTGCTTTTATTAATATTCCTTGCAATTTTAATTCCTGCAGCCTTAGATGAAAATTTTTTCAACACCATATATGAGTGTATTGAATGTAAAGAAGCTCCCACTTGCTCCACATTAGCCTTTGAGCAGAATCTATTTATTGGTACAAACATTATTCAAACCACACCCTCTCTGTCAAACTCATACAATCCCTATACTACCTCAGTCTCTTATAATTTTATCATTTCTTCCGAACTATTAAAACCACCAAGAGTATTTTTCGCCTCTTCATAAAAAGAAACTATTAAAAATTCAAGAAGGAGGATCAACGGAGTGAAAAAAAATGTCTTTATATTTGTGAGCATTATCATGATTTTGATACCAGCTATGCTATATGCTGAGGGGGCAAAAAGCATTGATGAACTTGTACAGATGTATGATGACAGCAAATGCAAGGAGTGTCATCCACAGGAATATGAAGAGTGGCAACAGTCCTATCATGCAAAGGCTGTGGTAAATTCACTTAAAGGAATGCGAAATTTTTATGCTATCGGTGTTCCCAAGGAATGGGAGAGAAAGTTAACCAAGACAGAGGTCTTGAAGTGTCTTGATTGTCACGCTCCTGTGGTGAATTATGCATCAGAGGAACTGGCTGTCAAGATAGCAGAGATGATTATCGAGGCAAAAGATACCAAGGATGAAAATAGACGTGCAGAGCTCAAAAAGCAACTGAACAAACTGAATGTGGGCTGTCTCTCCTGCCATAATATCAAGGCCCTGTCCATTGCAAGAGGGCTCCTTGGCGATCCTGAACCAGGCACAATCTATACATCAAATATGATTATCTCTCCTGCACATAAAACAGAACCTGTCAACACCCTTGATAAATCCCTGTTCTGTGCCCAGTGTCATGGCAGATATGTAGCACCTGATGGAGACCAGATTATGTGTAACACCCTCAATGGAAGTTATTATAATAACTACGTCTCAAGGGGCGGCTCGGAAACCTGCCAGGACTGCCATATGAAAAAGGCCAACAGGGGACATCGGTTCCCGGGTGGTCATGACCTTGAGATAGTAAAAGAGGGCATAGGCTTTGAGGCTGAGATTCAAGGTGTAAGACATACTGTTGGAAAGTGGATTCCTCGAGCTATCATACGGGTTGCCCTTGAAAATAAGGCAGGCCACCGAATTCCTGATGGCTGACTATGGTCAGGCAAAGTGGTCCTGGAAGTGACCGCTAAGGATAACAAGGGAAAAGAGTACAAAGAGGTCAAATCTTATTATCCTATCGGAATAGACCTTGATGGCTATATGCGTTATGGTGCATGGCAGATTAAGGAAATGATAGACCTCACACTGCAACCGAAAACCATCCAGAAGGAACAGGTGATTTTTGAGTTTGACAAAGATATCACCTCGGCAGATGTGGCAGTAAATGTCTATTACTATATCAGTGGTAAAAAAGGAGATAAGATCTATTCTGCCTCGAAACACCTGAGTTTTGAATAGTATTTTTCTGAATGAAGGGGCAATTTACACATTGCCCCTTCATTTCTATCTAAACAATCCCCTTCTTCAGTATATCATGGAGATGAATTACACCAGCAGGCCGTCCGTTCCCATCTGGCACCACAAGGGATGTGATTGAATACCTCTCCATAACAGACAGGGCCTTTGCAGCAAGGGCATCCTCATCTATAGTTTTTGGATTAGATGTCATAACCTCCTGGGCCTTTTTCTGGAAGAACTCTGCTCCCCATCGTTGTATTCCCCTTCGGAGGTCTCCATCTGTAATGATGCCCGCAATTCTGCCTTCATGGTCACACACTATGGTCATACCCAAGCGCTTGGAAGACATTTCAATTGTTGCATCTGTCATGGGAGTATCGGTTTTTACAAGCGGTATCTCTTCACCTGTATGCATAAGATCCTTTACCTTGATAAGAAGCTTTTTCCCAAGGGAGCCATTTGGATGAAACATGGCAAAATCCTCTTCCTTAAAACCCTTAATTTCCAGAAGTGCTACAGCCAGGGCATCACCCATTGCAAGTGTGGCTGTGGTGGATGCCGTTGGCACAATACCAAGGGAACAGGCCTCTTTTTCAACTGAAACATCCAGAACGATGTCTGATGCCCTCCCAAGGGTGGAATCCGGACGTGTCATTGATATCAGCCCCACACTGAATCGTTTAATATAGGGAATAAGTCTGAGCACCTCCTCTGTTTCACCACTATTTGAAATAGCAAGCACTATATCTTCTGAAGTTACCATTCCCAGATCTCCATGGCCTGCTTCAGCAGGATGTAGAAATACAGCAGGTGTACCTGTAGAGGATAATGTGGCGGCAATCTTCTTTCCAATCAACCCCGACTTTCCCATCCCTGTAACAATGAGACGGCCTTTCATCTGATAGAGCATCTCTGCTGCTTTCTGGAAATTATCATCAAGCCTGTGCAAGAGTGCATTGATAGCCTCTGACTCGGTCTTCAATACCCTTTCTGCAATCTTTATGACATCCACAGAACCTTTATTCATTCCCTTATCCCCTTGTTTCAACTAAAAATATTGAAGCAATTTAAAATACTTATTAATCAGCATTAACCACGCGAGCTGGCTCTCCAAAGGATTTTATAAGATCATGTATCTTTTTTATTTCGTTAAATTGCCTTCTAAGGGCCGACAATTTTATCATGTTTGGACCATCACAAAGTGCCTTTTCAGGTTCAGGATGTACCTCCATGAAAAGACCATCCACACCAGCAGCCACAGCTGCCCTTACCAGCACAGGTGCAAACTCACTCTGACCTCCTGAGGCAGTACCTCTACCTCCGGGAAGCTGAAGACTATGGGTCACATCAAAGACAACAGGGTAGCCATATTGCTTCATTATTGGAAAGCCTCTGAAATCTACAACAAGATTATTATAACCAAAGGTGGTTCCACGTTCTGTTATGATTAACTGTTTATTCCCTGTGGAAGTGAACTTATCTATTATGTTCTTAACCTCCCAGGGTGACATGAACTGTCCCTTCTTTATATTTACAGGCCTGTTTGTACTTGATGCTGCCAGGATAAGGTCAGTCTGTCTACACAAAAAGGCAGGTATCTGTAAAAAATCCACAAAGTTTGAGGCAATCCTGGCCTCCTCGGGCAAGTGAACATCTGTTAGCACTGGTAGCCCGTACCGTTCCTTCACCTCTTTGAGTATTCTTAATCCCTCCTCTATTCCAGGGCCACGAAATGAGGTAATGGATGACCTATTGGCCTTGTCATAAGAACTTTTAAAGATGACAGGAATATCAACCTCTATTGATAGTTCTTTAAGCCTCTCTGCTGTATGAAATACTATTTCCTCAGACTCTATTACACAGGGGCCTGCAATAATGAAAAACTCTCTCTTATGAAATATACTCTCTGTAATCATGTAGCTTATTAATTGTAAAACTTCTTCTTCCCTGTTTTCAAACGGAAAAGACTGTATTATACACTTCAAGAATTGGTATCTCTAAGGGTTTATCCGAGTTAAAACCTCTGGTTCTTCTCCAAATTAGTTGGTCTCCGCGAAAGCATTTTTAATAACTAAGGCAAAATACTCAATATCATGAAAGCCGTAAGCTTTGCGTTTAATAACCTTGATTTTATTGTTTATCCCTTCTAAACGACTTGTATGCAAAGGATACTTGCAGTGGTTGATTATTCCATAGGCATACCTCTTAAGGGTTCTGGCAAATTCCATTACATATCTTACTCTCCATTGCCAGACGGTACCAGTAATCAAGAAAATTCTCTGCTCTTCTTGGGTATTTGTACTGCCAGAGTTTCTTCAGGTATTCCTTCAATATATATACAGTCGTCAAAACCTTATTGGCCTCAAGTATCTCCCTCAGCCTCGGCACCTCTTCATCTTTAAGATTTTCTTTGTTCTTAAGAAGAAGATACTTGCTGCCCTTCAATACCTTTTTCCCTTCTCTGTCCGCCTTCCTGTATTCATCATTACGAACTTTGTCTATCACCTTATTGAATGCCTGAACAACATGAAATTGATCAAATACTATCCTGGCTCCTGGACAGCACTGTCTTACAGCCTTGATGTAAGGGTCCCACATATCCATTGCTATGGCCTCTATAGATCCCCTTTGCTTATCTGTAAGAGAATCAAAAAACTCCTTAAGAGTCTCATATCTCCTGCCTTCTCCGATCCAAAGCACTCTCCCTGTCTCCCAGTTAACTACCACTGTCAGATAACGATGCCTCTTCTTCAGAGAGATTTCATCTATTGCCAGAAACCTCACTTTACCTATACCTTCACCAGAAAACTTATCCAGAAGATGCCTCTTGTGGATTTCCTTTACAGTCTTCCAGTCAAGATCAAGATGCTCTGCCACTTCCTTCAGGCTCATAATATTACAAAGCTCTACTATGTAGTTTGCCAGTCTCCTGGTTACTCTCAGATAAGGATACAAAAGCCCATTGCCTTCCGCTACACAGCCACATTTGGGGCATCTTACTATCCTGTATACAACCCTAACAAAGGTCTTTGCATCAAAAACATTGAGGTCCCTTACTGTTCTTTCCCTGTAGGAATGGATCCTCTCTACAGGGCTGTTACATTTGTGACACAACGGCTTGTA
>JALUSH010000088.1 GCA_027016675.1 Thermodesulfovibrio sp. | reverse complement strand
GTTCTTTCGTTTTCAATGTTTTTCTAATGGCCTTTTTTTTAGGTCTGAGTCTCCTGGTCTCAGAAGGCAAGGTTTTTCTTTCTGGTGTTTTTCTATATGGTTTTTTTTTAACTACATCAGGGGTGATTATCCTTGCAATCAGAGGTGGCTGTCTTGAACCAGATGATTTAACCTGTGGTATCCCATATTTAAAAAAAATACCCAGCAGGATTATATGTATAATAACCGAAAGGAGAACAGCATTCCTAAAGCTCAATGTAGGAACTTCCTGAAAAAGTTGATATATCTTATTATACTACTTTTTGAGGAATCCTTTCTCAACCAGAGTTGCATTGAGGCATCCTGAATCTGTTTTCGCTGAAACAGGTTGAACAACTGCTCAAATCTATCATCGCTTTTCAGGAAGTACTCCTGTATTGCCTTCATCAGTCTGAAACGGCTGTAAAACCTCTTTCGCCACAGTTTTTTAAAAAGATTGGGGCTTCCCTCAATAATCGCCTGTGCAGCAAAATCCCCTGACTTCATCGAATAATATATCCCCTCAAAGGTGAAGGGCATCACATGTCCACCAGCGTCACCTACAAAAAAGACTCTGTCCTTGTAATAGATGTCTTCACTCCAGTATGGTATCTTATACCCCCTTAACAATTTTATATCTCTCATGATCTCATCGCTGTTGAACCGTCGAATCAAAAATCTTTTCAAATACTGCCGTGCCTCTTTTGGATGGAAGGTGCCTGTACCAATGGAAACCCCTTTCATGGAAGGGAATACCCAGGAATACCCATTTGGAGCATGTGCCTGGCTGAACCAGAACTCACAGACATCAGTAGTTATATCGTCAAATTTTCCTGACAGGGTGTAGACATATTGGTTAGGCTTAATAGACATGAGAGCCCTGGTTGTGGAATTAATTCCATCTGCAGCTATAAGATAATCTGCCTCAATATCTACAACTCCTTCTGGTGTCTTTACAGAGGCAATAAGGCCCCTCTTTTTTTTCTTTATATCTGTTAGTATACCTTCTATTAAGCCCGCCCCTGAGGATATGGCAATATCCCTCAGACATGAATCAAACTCCCTTCGGTCTACAAGAATTATAGAACCACCTTCCAGGTCGATCTCAAGAACCCTGTCGGTGGGAGAATGAATTCTTATTTTATTGACAGAGACATGTTTAATCTTCAGAGGAATATCAAGATCCTGAAAGGCTGTTGAAGGGATACCACCTCCGCAGGGCTTTAATCTCATAGGTTCACGTTCTACAACAAGGACATCCCTGTTGCTCTGGGCAAGTCTGCGGGCTGCTATGGCACCCGCAGGCCCACCTCCAACCACTAAGACCTCTACTCTCATTTTAAACAAACAAACCTATGAAGAAAATTCACTTGCCTTTACAACCAGGACAGGACATTTAGCATATTTTACCACCTTCTCTGCTACACTACCGAAGAATAACCTGTCAAGTCCTCTTCTTCCATGGGAAGCCATAACAATCATGTCTATATCATTGTCTTCTGCAAACCTGACAATCTCTTCATAAGGAATGCCCCTCAACACAGCATACTCAACATTATCGTATCCTCTTAATTCCTCAAGGTAAACCCTTTTTATTTCTTTTTCTGCCTCTTCATTTAAACTCTTGAGAACCTCATCCATCCCCACATGGGGCACATAAAGGCCTGATGCCTTTGTTACATCATGAATAACATGGATAATATAAAGCCTTGCATTATACTTCTTCGCAAATTCAGCAGCATAACCAATTGCCTCTTTTGCACCCTGCAAAAAATCAGTAGGAAAGAGAATCCTTTTAATCTCCATCTGAAACCTCCTTTAAATATTTTGATGCATCCTCAGGGGATGTGCTCAGGATATACATACCAGAGCCAAGCTCAAAACCAGTGAGTCTTTTGATCCGCGGCATCACCTCAATATGCCAGTGAAAGTCCTCGCCAAGAGTATGCCAGTGTTCCATCCTGGGTATTCTACTTGGTGCTGTATGAAGAACATAATTATAAGGTGGGTTATTAAGCACTTTCCTAAGCTTTTTTAACATAACAGTCATAACAGTGGCAAGTTCCTTTTTTTCATCCTCATTAATCTCTTTGAATGAGCAGTTATGTCTTTTGGGAAGTATCCAGAATTCGAAAGGAAACCTCGTAGCAAAGGGACAGAAGACAAGATAATGTTCTGTATTCATAATAACCCGTTCAGATAACCTGATTTCTTCCCGCAGGATGTCACAGAATATACATCTTTCTTTATAACCGTAGTAGTGCTTGGCTCCGTCAAGCTCAGCCTTTATCCGCATGGGGATTACAGGTGTGGCAGTAATAAGGGAGTGGGGATGTCCGCATGTGTCACCGGAAGGCAAACCACAGTTCTTGTGCACCATCACATACCTTATTCTTTCGTCCTTTTCTAATTCTGTTACCCTTCTGAGAAAGAGATCAATTATCACTTCCATATGCTCTCTGCCTCTGTCTTCTGGAGCAATTTCATGATCTGGTGACTCAATGACAATCTCTGTCTCGCCATAAGAGTTCATGAGGTCATACATGCCCTTTCCTTTTCTGCCAAGATCACCATAAGGAGCGAAAACAGAAATACTGTCTCTTATCACTTTTGCTATCCAGTTACCACCACTATCATAAACTACTTCAACCTCTTCATTAGCTCCACTGCCCTGGCATATGTGACATGTACCAGAGGATACTTCTGATGAAAACACATACTCATCAGGCTTCAGAGAACGCTCCAGAACTGCTACCCACCTACCCAGTAAAGGCTCTCTTCTTAACTGATTCATGTCTGTTCCTCTCAAATATTAGCTTTAGTCCCTTAAGGGTTAAATCTTCAATATAAAGATGTTCGACTCTGAATAATCCTCTGATCAAAACCGCATTACCACCTGTAATAATTATTTCACACCGCCCTACATCCTTTTCTATCTCCTCAAGTATCCTTTCCACAGCCCCAACTGTTCCATATGTTATACCAGAGATTATACTACTTTCTGTATCCCTCCCTATCTTTTTTAAAGGAGTCCTGGTAGTTACCAGTGGAAGTCTTTCGGTCTTTTCTGCCAGCATCTCGAACATCATTTCCACTCCTGGCATTATTGTACCACAAATTATTTCTCCTTTATTATTAATAACCGTGGTTGTGGTGGCAGTTCCAAAATCCACCACAACTGCACTCCCGGATGAGATATCATATGCAGCTACAGCATTAGCTATTCTGTCTGCACCAAGAGTCTCAGGATTCTTTAGCCTTATCTTTATGCCTGTGTAAGTTTCATGATTAAGAATAATGGGAGGACTTTGTGAGATGTTATCCAGGATATCTACAAAGAAGGGTGTCCTTGCAGGTACTACGGATGATATAATACCGCCCTCAAATACTGAATATCCAAAGGCTTTTTTGATCATAGATAAACAAATCCCTAAATCCATATGAGCGTTGCTACTTACTCTTATAACATTTTTTATGTCCTGTTCAATAAAGGCAATCTTGGTAGTAGTGTTTCCTATGTCAATTGCAATAAAGCCCATTATCTTAAATGTAATATATCTGCGCTGGTTATGGTTTTTTTGCCTTCGGGTGTATGGATAATCAAAAAGCCTCTCTCATCAACGCCTTCTGCCATACCTTCAATTATCCCCTCATTAGTATATGCCTTCACTTTTTTAAACAGGGTACTGGATTTTTGAATCCAGGACTTTAATATATGATTTTTATCAGTATAAAGCATCTTGTAGTTCTTTTCAAAACTTCTTAGAACACTCTCTATTAATCGTCCCCTGCTGTAAAGTTTACCGGTCTCTATGGCGAGACTTGTTGCTATATCCTTCAACTCATAAGGTAATTCTTCCTGTGTTATATTTACATTAATACCCATACCAACAATCATGTACTCTATAATACCTCCGTTAAAAGTCGCCTCTGACAAAATTCCTGACACCTTTTTCCCTCCAAGATAAATATCATTAGGCCACTTACAGGAAACACAAGGCACAGGAGATACTTCTTCACGCCTCATTACCTCTTTTATCCCTTCAAGAACTGAAAGTGCTGCTACTAAACTAATAAGATTATAATGAAACACACCAGAGGGAGGTCTTAATATTATGGTCATATAGATATTCCTTCCTTCAGGGGAATGCCAGTTACGGCCATGTCTTCCTCTGCCTGAGGTCTGTTCATTGGCCAAAACTACTGTCCACTCAGGGCATGAAAGATTTGCCAGTCTTTTAGCCTCTGAATTTGTTGAATCCGTGCTGGTGTAATAGAGAAATTTGAATTTAGTTCTTCCCTGAAAAAGATCCAGGCACTGTAAATCTTTCGGCAATGATCCTTTTAAATCTTGGAGTGTAGATGAGTTCATAAACATCTTCCTTGTCTGGAAAGAGATTTAAAACAGCTGTTTTTGTATTATCCATCAACTGCAGTGCCTCTTCCATGCTTAAAGGAGACTGCATTAATATGGCTTCTGTGAGGTCCACTATAAATTTCAACCGTTTCATCCTTCTGTTCTCTTCTTTGATAAGCTTTTCCATATTACACCTCATAATTATTATACCTGAAATTGTCCATTTTCATTAATGAATTTGTCATGCACACAAATCCTGTGATAGAAAAAGATCATGCACAAGAGC
>JALUSH010000087.1 GCA_027016675.1 Thermodesulfovibrio sp. | reverse complement strand
TTAAGTCCCTGTGTAAACTCTTCATTAAGAAAATGCTTCATCATCCTGTCAGACATTTCTTTTGCTTCAGATATGTTCTTTAATGTTCCAGCTAAAGCTGGCTGAGAAAAAAGGAGAATTAAAATTATTGCCAGCGATCTCATAACCCCTCCTTTGTCATATTAAACTCACCTGCCGCTGTGGAGCGCCAGCGGAACAGCGGTCAGGTGCGGTGTTTTGATACTAATTAAGGCCTCCTTAATTATACCGCAATACATTATAAGTTTTGCCCCGAAAATCTATCAAGTCAGAATCTGAAGGATTTTATAACATTTCCTCCAGGAATGCTTTTCTCTTGATAATGGGGGCCTTATAAGGGTTAGGGATTTTCCCCTTCATGTTGCTAATGATATTTCAGCATTAATCTTATCCCAGGGAACATATATCCTTTTATTTTCATCTTGATGTATTAAGCCCATCTTCTTCAGTAATTTTACATCCTGATAAACATTTTTATAGTCCCTATTCAGTTGTCTACTCAACTCTCGAATGCTTGATACACCGTGCGCATGTAAAGCCTTTAACAAGGCTATCCTGCGTTTTGAGAGAACTTGAAAAAAGGTTTTTGGATCAAGAAAATATAACCTTTCTTCTGCTACTTCAATTTCACCTTTTTCTGCTTTGTGCCATGCCCTAATAAATTCTCTGTTAATCTGTTCTTCATTTGCTATCCCTACTTTTATGTTTCTTGTTTTTTTGGTCATTTCTTCCTCCGAAATCTATTAATGTCTTTCTGAAAATCTTCAACTTTTCCTCTAAAAACCTTTCCCTCTTTCATGCTTCCCATCCTTGTTAAAAACATTCTATCCCATGAAGAGTTTTATGTCAAGATGGATGGGGCAAATTTCCTTTATTTATCAATATCTAATTTGGCCAGGTGATTTTTTTCTTTCAAAGACTATGGACTGTCGGGTCAAGCACGATAGCGATGGTTAATGATTTCTGATATAATCAAATTAGACACTGTAGTATTTTCAACCAAGTAAAATGGTACAGATAGGGCATAAGAAGATAAGCCTGTGGGATATACTGAACAGGCTTCAGAGGTTCAGAAAAACCAGAAGGGATGACACTGTAGAGGTTACCAATGCCTCGGCAATGCTTCAGGTCTCTGAATACAGATTCTTCCAGATAGCCTACCGTATATGGTATGGCCGTGAAAGCGATGAAAGTAGCATGGATCTTTACTTCAAGGACTATATTATAAATGGCAGGGTGCCACACTGGGTGCGCAGCCTTGCAAGGAAGGTCCTCAGGAGGGCCGCCTCTGGCGATATCAGTCTTGAAGAGTTTGGCATAAAGGTGCCGGCATCTACTACCGGGATGAAGATAAAAGGTGTGCTTCTGATAATTTTACTTGCCCTTATCTGTATTGTCTTTTATCTTGTGGTTATAAAGGAATATACACCCTATTTTTGATATTTTTTATCTTCAAGAAGTAATTGTTTGATATGGGTAATATAATAGAGGACAGGGCACTAAGAAACAAATTTGGTGTCTTTGAAAACAGAAAAGAGGCAGGTCTTTTACTTTCTGATAAGTTAAAAGAATATAAAAATACTGACACCATTATACTTGCTATACCATCAGGAGGTGTCCCTGTTGCGGCAGAGGTGGCTGATAAACTAAGGCTTCCCCTTGATCTGATTGTGGTCAGAAAGATACAGATACCCTATAACCCAGAGGCAGGTTTTGGTGCAATGGACCCTGATGTAGAGATTATTCTTAACAGAGAACTGTTAGATAGACTGAGATTGACAGAAGAAGAAATAGGCAGGCAGATTGAGAAGACCAGGGAGATTATCTCGAAAAGGGAGATGTTGTTCAGAAAAGGCATGCCACGTCCTTATTTGAAGAATAAGATTGTAATAATTATTGATGACGGCCTTGCATCAGGTTATACAATGCTTGCTGCAATAAGATTTGTAAGAAAAAGGAATCCCGGGAAAATCATTGTTGCTGTCCCAACATGTCTTGATAGGACTGTTAATTTAGTTAATTCCGGGGCAGATGATGTGGTTTGCCTCAATATTAGAACCTCTGTTCCCTTTGCTGTTGCAGATGCCTACAGAAACTGGCATGACCTGTCTGATCAGGAGGTCATTGATATCTTAGAAAGGAATACATCTACAAGATAATCTTGGCTTGCTATTTCAGGGAGCATTCAGGATATTACAGCTTGCCAAGAAGAGATTCATTAGTGCCCTCTCAGCTTCTCTTTGAATAACCTCTTCTCCTCAGGTGAAAGGCTTTGCCATTTTTTAAATAATTCCTTGAGTCGTCTTTTCTTCTCAGGGGGCAGTTGTTTCCATATCCTGTAATTTCTGAGAATCCTCTTTTTTACCTCAGGAGGGAGATCTCTGAATTTTCTGAACCTTTTGATAAGGAGTCTCCTCTTTTCAGGTGGCAGTTTCTTGAATCTTTTATAGTTTCTCTTTATGAAGGCACGTTCCTCAGGAGGGAGGTTTTTCCACTGCCTGTATCGTTTTTTAATCATCTCCCTTTTTTCAGGACTCATCTGCTGCCACCTTTCAGGATTTTTACTGAAGTTATCATTTTCTTCAGCATATAGATGGGAACTGAATATAGCCAGTGTAGATATGGCCAGGATTATAATTAAAACTTTCTTCATTTCAGTTCTCCTCTTTTCGCATTACCCTTTTAAAGATGATCAATACTGTCCGATAAACCGTGTGATAAGTCCTTATGTTTTGCTTTCGTTTTTTACCGTACACTACTGAAAAGAAAATGATAAAATGTGTTTTATTGTCTTCATGAGGTCTCCTGTATTTCATCAAGATGTTCTAAGAGTTCAAGGTTTTCAAACATGTCAAGGTTGATAAGGAGTTCATAGTTTTCAGAAATAAAGCTCTCCTCTTTGTGCCGTTCATATCCTTTAAATAACCCATAGGAAACTGCCAGGATTAAAAGCATGGAGACGGCAATATAAAGGGGTCTTATTCTTAACCCTGATAGAAAACCTTTCTTTTGTGAAAGTTTGTCTATCTCCTGATTTATTGCAAAACCTATTCTCTGATAGTCCTCCTGCTGTATATCAGGCTCTATTATATTTATCCTGTCAAGATCTTCTTTCAAGATATTTAATGTTCTCTGGCATTCTGTGCAGGTGCTGAGGTGTTCTTCTATGGATTCCTGTTCTTTCCCTTCAAGCTCTTTATAATAATAAAGTATAAGCCTGTCTTTTACATTTCTGCAGTTCATTGAAGCTCCTTTATCTTTGATTGCAGATTTCTTACTGCCTTAAACAGATTGGCCTTCACTGTGCCCTCAGAGGAGTTCAATATATGAGCAATCTCTTTTATTTTTAGACCCTTTATATGTTTCATTATGAATACCTCTCTTTGCTTGAGAGGGAGCGCCAGAATTGCATGTTTAAGGATTTTTTGTAACTCCCGATTGTGAAGCTCCTCTTCTGGTGTTTTATTATCTGTAATTTCAATTTCCATTTCTTTGCCTTCTTTTGATGTAAGAATGGAAGTAAACAACATAAACCTTCTTTTTCTATGATAGGAACGTACCTGGTTTATCACAATCCTGTAAAACCAGGTTTTAAAACTGCTTTCACCTCTGAATTTGTGAAGATTCTTGTATAGATTAACAAAGGTGTCCTGAGTTATGTCCTCAGCGTCGCTGATATTTCCTGTCAGGTTGTATGCAAGTGAGAAAACCATCTTCCTGTACCTTTCAAATAGTAAGTTAAAGGATGCCCTGTCACCGCAGCAGCTTCTTTCAATGAGTTGCTCATCTGGAATATCCCTATCCTTATTCATCTTTCATCTTACCTGAAATATTAGATGCATTAGATCCTGTAAAGGTTTACCTATTTTACAGAAAAGATTTTTTGGCTCACAAGTAAACCTTTTTCCTTTTTCTGCATCAAAATAGCCAAAAGGCTCAGAAAGGAGGTGAAGGATTTAATCAATAATGTCTCAGCTTCAGCGATAAGGTTCAGTAGGAGTGGCATGGTAGAGTCTTACACCTCATTCTCGACGTGCATCCGTGCACGTCTCCGAGGGAATTTTGCGATTTGCCCTCCAGGCAAATCTTATGCAAAATTCAAAACCGTTCAGACTCAACCATACCACTTCTTTTAGGAAGTGTCTGTTTTTTCTTTGCTAAAATTGGGGAATCCTTTTTTGAAATCAACAGAAAGGAGGAAGATTCAATGAAAGCAACAAAAACAATTGCAACGGCTTTGTCACTTTTGATCGTCTCTGGAACAGCCTTTGCTGGTGGTATTCATGACCCTGTGGTGAATAAACGTCAGAGGCATCAACAAAAGAGGATAGTACAGGGAATAAGAAGCGGAGAACTTACTAAAAGAGAGGTGCTAAGACTTGAGAAGGAGCAGACCAGGATCAGAAGGGAAGAGAGAAGATTTAAAGCAGATGGCGTATTGACAAAGCGTGAGAGAATAAAACTCCATCGTGACCTTGATCGTGCAAGCAGACACATCTATAAAGAAAAGCACGATAATCAGAAGAGGTATTAAAACTCAGGAGGCAGGTTTTTATCATGAAAGAGAAAACCTGCCTCCTGTCTCTGAAATCCTGTCCTGAAGTAGGACAACAGTGTTTCGTTCCTGCCAATCTGAACCAAGTCCTGGATTCCTTTAACGAATACACCATCATTTATTAAAACTATGCTATAATTTTAGCATGAAAAGTGTGGAATGCTGTTTTTATCCTGACGTAACAGATGAGGAAATAAGAAAAGAAAAAGAGAAGGCACGAAAATTAAGGGCTACCAGGTGGTGGCGTCAAAAAAAGGCCCAGGGGATTTGCTATTATTGCGGAAGAAGATTCAAACCCTCTGAATTGACAATGGACCATATAGTGCCTCTTATAAGGGGTGGAAAGAGTGTGAAGTCCAATATTGTGGTTGCCTGTAAAGAGTGTAATAACAAAAAGAAATATATGCTTCCCATTGAATGGAATGAATACATAAACCACTTGAAGGAAGGGAACAAACTCAAATAGTAGGTGCATCTATATTGCTTTATGATTTGAAAGACAAAGTTGCCCTTGTAACAGGTGGCACAAAGGGTATTGGCAGGGCAATTTCACTATCCCTTGCCCGGGCAGGTGCTCGTGTAGCTGTGAATTATTCCTCTGATGAAAAGGCAGCAGAGGATACAGTAAAAGAACTTACCGAGATCAACGGATTTGGTATAGCATTGAAGGCAGATGTCTCTGATTACCACGAGGTTCAGAAGATGTATCAGATGCTCATTGATAAAACAGAGGCCTTGCATATTGTGGTAAATAATGCCGGGATTATAAGAGACTCTCTTCTGATGCTTATGAAAGAAGAGGATTGGAAAAAGGTTATTGATGTGAATCTGACAGGGGTATACAACTGCTCAAAGGCTGCCTTAAGACCCATGATAGGGCAGCGGTGGGGCAGGATTATAAATATAATCTCACCAACTGCAATAATGGGTCGACCAGGACAGACCAATTATGCTGCCTCAAAGGGTGGTATCTTGAGTTTTACAAGGTCCCTTGCAAGAGAGGTTGCACGATTGGGTATTACTGTGAATGCAGTAAGCCCTGGAGTGATAGAGACAGAGCTTACAAGAGATTTAGATGAGAGGTTGAAACAGGAATTTCTGAGTATGATACCAATGAAAAGATTTGGTGAAGTGGAAGAAGTTGCACAGGCTGTGGTATTTCTTGCATCAGACAGAGCAGGGTATATTACGGGTTCCTATATCTCTGTTGATGGGGGGATGACCTGATATGGATTTTGATTTGTTTATGCATAATCTGAATAGACAGTTTTTGATTAAGGAAAGAGTTATCTGAGAGGTAGGGACAAAGCATTCTCATTATACTATCACACCCTTCGGTGTGCAATAACGGCAAGGCGGATATATTTGAATGTCCGATCTGGAATTGGATTAAAATCTATTTCGAAGCAAAGTATCTGTTTATGGTATAATATATTTTGAAACATCAAAAAATATTTTTCTTTATTCTCACGTAAATCTTTTAACTTTAAATAAATCTGGAGGCATGTATATATGGATAACTTCTTGAAAAAGATAGCTGAACTTGAAGAGAAGCATGACAGGATTGATCCAGAGTTAGTAAAGAGAAAGAATATCAAACTGGGGCTCAGAAACATTGATGGTACAGGTGTGGTTGTCGGGATTACAAGCAAGGGACAGGTAATCGGATATGAGAAGGACAAATGGGGTAAAAGCCATCCCGTACCAGGTAAATTGTTTTATTGTGGATATGATGTGGAAGAGATTGTTAAGACCGTGGAGAAAGAAAAACGGTTTGGTTTTGAAGAGGTGGTTTATCTTCTTCTTACAGGAGAACTTCCGAGCAAGGAACATCTTGAAAGATTTCAGGGTATACTTGCTGAAAGGAGGGCACTTCCCGAGCTTGCCAAGAAGATTATCAGATTTAATTCCCAGAATGACGACCAGATGGGTGCATTACATGCTGCAGTAGCAGCCTTACATAAATTTGACAGCAACCCCAGATCAACGGATATCAAGGATGTAACCCGTCAGTGTGTAGATCTGATTGCCAAGTTTCCTACAATAATTGCATACAACTATTGTGTTCTTCGTGACAATGGAGAGACAACCTTTATTGAACCTGACCCTGAACTGAGCACTGCCCAGAACTTTCTTTACATGATAAAAGGTGATGTTCCCGATGATTTTGTTTCACATCTCTTTGACATAGCGCTTATCCTACATGCCGAGCATGGTGGTGGAAACAACTCAACATTTACTGTCAGAACTGTTTCTTCAAGCCTGACCGATACATATATGGCAATTTGTGCAGGTGTTGCATCACTTGCAGGACATCTTCACGGAGGTGCCAATGAGGCAGTTATGAGGATGATGGATGACATCAAGGCAAATGTAAAGGACTGGAATGATGAAGAGGAGATATACCAGTATTTAGAGAAGATACTTGACAAGAAGGCCGGTGATGGTTCTGGAAAGATATATGGCATAGGCCATGCAGTCTATACAGTCTCAGACCCAAGAGAGGAAATACTCAAGGAAAAGGCAAAGATGTTTGCTCAGAAGAAAGGCAGATCTGATGAGTTTGATCTCTACGAAAAGGTAGGGCGACTTGCTGTTAAAGCAGTAAGGAAAAAGAAGGGCAAGAGGGTATGCCCGAATGTGGATTTCTATTCTGGTTTTATATACGACATGATGGGTATTCCAAGGGAATTATATACACCCATTTTTGCCATGTCAAGGGTTGCAGGCTGGTCAGCACACAGGATAGAAGAGATTATACAGGGTAGATTAATGAGGCCTGCCTATGTATCATCTCTTAATGGTATGAGGAAGTATATTCCACTTTCAAAGAGGCGGCATACTTCAAAATAAAATCATTCGCTGAAGTAAAATCAATATATCCATCTATCCAGACAAGAAAGGTGATATCTCACAAAAGTATAAAGAATCTTTTAATCTTTCTGTTTTTATTATCTGTAGGGTGTACATATATTTTAACAGGTGTTGAAAATAGACCTCTCAGCACTTATAAAGAAAAAGAACAGGGCTATGAGAGGGTATTCATTAGTGATAAACTGTCAAGGGGTTACGATGAAATAATTATCCAGTACTTTTCATGTGATGCCGATTATCTCCAGGCCACCCCCAGTATGCTGCCTTCCTATCTCGAAGATGATCCCTGCTTTCTTCATAGAAGAGTTCCGGAAAAGTTGTCAGATTATCTCAGGGAAAGGAATCTTTTTAAGAATGTGCTTGTAACGGGTGAGGTAGATTCGGTGATGCCCCGTCAACTTATTCTCAGGGCAAGATTGAAAAGGCTTTTGCTGCAAAACAGGGAAGATGAAATATCCATGCCTTCGGACATGATAAATGTTACTTTCGTAATTGAAGGTGAACTTGTTGATGCTTTAACAGGAAGGTTGCTTGCCAGATTTAAACACATAATATCCTCGTCCCTGAGCAGGCAGATGATAAAAGAGGGTATTATAGAAGGCGGGGACATGGTTGCTAAAGATATTGCCGGATTTATCAGGAGAATTTATTAAAATACCAAATACCCAAATCCAGCTTTAAGGATAATGAAGAAATGCTGAAAGCAGTGGTATGGTAGAGTCTTACACATCATTCTCAGCAGACATCCATGTCTGCTTGCGAGGGAATTTTGCGATTCACCCTCCAGGTGAATCTTGTGCAAAATTCAAAACCGTTCAGACTCTACCATGCCACTGCTATAACTTTATCCCTGGATTTGTGAAATAAGTTCCTTGGTGCTAAATAATCTACGAAAGGAGTATGCAGGAATAAGAGATGAACTTAATTAATTTCAGAAAACCGAGTAGATACATAAACAGCGAGATAAATGTAATCAAGAAAAGGGATGCTGCAATCAGGGTGGCCCTTGTCTTCCCGGACCTTTACGAGATAGGTATGTCACACCTTGGTTTGAAAATCCTCTATCATATTATTAACAGTACTCCCCATGCCTCTGCTGAAAGGGTGTTTGCACCTGGTAAGGATCTAAGAGATTATATGAGGGAAAAGGGACTGCCTCTTACATCTCTTGAAACAAACACCCCTCTTGACAGGTTCGATATTATAGGCATATCCCTTCAATATGAACTTTCATACACCACAATGCTTGAGGTGCTGGATCTTGGAGGGGTGCCCATATTCCGTTTTGACCGTGACAAGAAGAGTCCCCTCGTTATTGCAGGTGGACCTTCAGCAGTGAACCCCCTGCCAGTGGAGGATTTTATCGATGCCTTCTGTATGGGAGATGCAGAGGAGGCTATTGTGGAACTGCTGGATACCTTTGTTGGTGTCAGGGGTTCCTCAAAAGAGGTTATTTTAAAGGCAATTTCCAGTATAGATGGTTTTTATGTGCCAGGACATACTACGGACAGAGTAAGAAGAAGGTATGTGGAAGACCTTGATTCATCTGCCTATCCAACAGACCCAATAGTCCCCTATACCCAGATTGTGCATGACAGGATAAACATAGAATTATCAAGGGGCTGTACCATGGGTTGCAGATTCTGTCAGGCAGGGATGATTTACAGACCCCTCAGGGAAAGAACCCCAAAAACTGTAATAAAGATTGCAAGAGAGTCTTTAAAAAACACTGGCTATGATGAGGTATCCCTCACATCACTGAGCGCAGGCGACTATACGCAATTGTTACCATTGATGAAGGCATTTAACAGGGAGTTTTCTGATAAAAGGGTCTCTCTTTCTCTGCCTTCACTGAGGGTTGGTGCAATAAACAGCGAGATTCTAAGAGAGATAAAGACAGTAAAAAAGTCGGGCTTTACTATTGCTCCAGAGGCAGCAACGGATAGATTACGAAGGGTTATTAATAAAGACTTTAGTGAGGAAGAGTTTGAAAGGGCTTTGCTGATGCTCTTTAAAGAGGGATGGTTAAATGTAAAGCTCTATTTTATGATAGGGCTTCCCACTGAGACAGATGAGGATATAGAGTCTATTGCGAATATGGCTGTTCGGGCCAGAAGGATTGCCAGAGGCATTACAAAAAAGAATATTAACATTACAGTAAGCATCTCACCCTTTGTACCAAAGCCCCATACTCCCTTTCAATGGACAGGACAGATGGATGAAAGGGTCTTACTGGAACGGATAGAATTTATCAGAAGAAACATCCCAAAGGCAATAAAGTTCAAACACCATGATGTCAAGATGAACATTGTAGAAGCTGCTCTTTCCCGTGGTGACAGAAGCCTGTCAAAGCTCATCTATGAGGTCTGGCGCAAAGGTGCCTATCTTGAAGGCTGGGCTGATGAATTTGAATATTCATACTGGATGGATGCTATGAACTCCACAGGTATTGACATCCAGGAGTATGCCAGAAAGGAATTCGAGCTGGAAGAACCCCTTCCGTGGGAGTTTATAGATTCAGGTGTGAAAAAGGATTATTTGAAGAAGGAATTTGCAATAGCAGTTGAAGGTAGATACACGGGTGACTGTAACAAGACAGTGTGTCACGGCTGTGGGCTTGGCTGCAAAAGCAGACAGTATCTGTCTGAGGGCAACCTGAGCTTTATACCCAATTATAAACAGCAGGCAACAAGATTTAAACCTGTAAAGGTGAGAGTAGAGTATTCAAAAATGGGAAAGATGAGATATCTGTCACATCTTGAACTGACAGGTGCAATATTGAGAGCATTCAGAAGGGCTGAGTTCCCTTTGTGTTATACAGAGGGATTTCATCCCATGCCAAAGGTCTCCTTTGGCCCGCCGCTGAGTGTTGGAATTGCAGGTGAGAGGGAATACATGGATATAGAGGTTTATCCTCCCTTTGATATAGAGGAGTTTCATAAAAGGATAAATGAAGAACTGCCCGAGGGTTTAAAGATAAATAAGATGTCTTTCTTTTTCAAGAAGCTGCCTTCAATCAGTAGCTTTGTTAGCATGTATGAGTATAAGGTGAAGATTCCCGAGACAGGTGTAAAACTGAACCTGAGAAACAGAAATTTTAGTGATTTTATTGAAAAATTTGATATAATTAATAAAAATCTCGTTATAATACAGCTAAAAGACCTGAAAGACAGGAAGGTTAAAATAAAGGAGTGTATGGAAGGGATATTCGGGTTATCCATGGAATCCCTGAGTATTACAAGAACTGCTCTTTATGGCTGGAAGAAGGGTTGGGTAACCCCGATGGAACTGGTTGATTTGCCATAATCTTGATGTCAGGTGAAATTTTAATAAATGTAACCTTCAACGAAGTAAGGGTAGGACTTCTTGAGAATGGGCAGATAGTAGAATTATATGTGGAAAGAAAGAGAGATGCCTCCCTTGTAGGCAATATCTACAAAGGCAGGGTTCTGAAGGTCCTTCCTGGTATGCAGTCTGCCTTTATTGATATCGGGCTGGAGAAGGCTGCCTTCCTGTATGTAGCAGATATAAAAGCTGACATCGATGCATATGCTCCATTCCTTGAAGAAGAAAACGGAGAGGAAGAGCTACAGCTTTATCTGAAAAAAGGTCGCTCTGATGTCCCTATAGAGGATCTTGTGAGAGAGGGTCAGGAGCTTCTTGTCCAGGTGGCAAAGGACCCTATTGGTACAAAGGGTGCAAGGGTAACATCCTACATAACAATACCTGGAAGGTATCTGGTACTTATGCCAGACCTCGAACATGTGGGGATTTCGAGACGGATAACAGATGAGAAGGAAAGGGAACGTCTGAAGTTACTTGTAGATGGTATGAAACCAAAGGGCTTTGGTCTTATTGTAAGGACAGCCTCAGAGGGTGCGGATGAGGAAGAGTTGAGAAACGACCTGGAGTTCTTAATGATGTTATGGCAGAATATCCAGGAGAAGAAACAGAGGGTTTCAGCACCGCATTTGCTTTACAGTGATCTTGATTTAATTGTAAGAAGTGTTCGAGATCTGATGAGTAGGGATGTGGAGCGGGTAGTGATTGACTCTGTTGATGAGTACAAAAGGATAAAGGAGTTTGTCAACTCTTACTTCCAGAAACTATCAGATAGAATAGAGCTTTATGAAGGCCCTGAACCCTTATTTGATGCCTTCGGTGTTGAGTTAGACATATCCCGTGCCCTTGGCAGGAGGGTCTGGTTAAAGTCAGGTGGATATATTGTTATTGATCAGACAGAGGCAATGACAGTAATTGATGTGAATACCGGAAAATACGTGGGTAAAGAGAATCTTGAGGAGACAATTCTCAAGACAAATCTTGAGGCAGTGAAAGAGATTGCATACCAGATCAGGCTCAGAAATCTTGGGGGTATTATTATAATTGATTTCATTGACATGGAGAACCCTGAGCATAGGGAGAAACTGTTCAATGCCTTCAAAGAGGCCATGAAAAAGGACAAGGCAAAGAATACCATATACAATATCTCAGAGCTTGGTCTTATCCAGATGACCCGGAAAAGGGTAAGAGAAAGCCTGGGCAGAACCCTTTGTGACCCCTGTCCTTACTGTGAAGGGAAGGGGTTTGTTATGTCGTCAGAGACAATATGTTTTGAGATCCTGCGTAAACTCGAGCGACTTACAGCCCCAAGGGGAACCAAGGTGATTATAACTGCCCGCCCCGAGGTGGCAGACCTTCTTACTGATGAGGAAAGCTATGCTATTGAGATAATAGAGCGAAGAAAGGGTATAAATATCATAATAAAAGAGGATTCCAATATCCATCAGGAAAATTATAATATCACTGTGCTTTAATGCATGCCAAGTATAATAGACTCATTGATATACTGCCAATTATTAAAAAGTGTGTTCTCTGTGGAAGCTGTAAGTCAGACTGTCCTACATACTACCTTTATAACAGAGAATCAAACTCTCCAAGGGGGAGAGTCTATCTGCTGTACTGTCTGCTCCAGCAGGAGATAGCACCTTCTGAAGAGGTAGCAGAAAGGATCTTTAGCTGTCTTCTCTGCGATGCCTGTGAGGACAAATGTTCTGCAGGTGTGGATATAGTATTGTCCCTTTATTATGGTAGAGCGTTGCTTAGAAGATACGATCCCTTTTATAAGACCTGGGGGCGGTTGCTTTCCCTTGCCTTGAGGAAACGGGGCATTAGCTATCAGATTATCAAAGGGCTGTATCCATTACTGAAGGGCTATCTTCAAAAGAATAATATTGTGTCTCATAATTTCAGGTTTGAGGGGTACCGCTTTTCTCAGGTGGGTGATATATTCGTGCCTCACAAAGAAACAACAAAAAAGGGGAGGATAGTGCTGTTTAAAGGTTGCATGGTTGAGTTTATTTATCCCCATCTTGGTGAGGCCTTTGTGAGGGTTGCAAACAGAGCTGGATATGAGGTTGTAACATTAAAGGGTGAGCAGTGTTGTGGTGCTCCCCTGCTTGGTATGGGGCTGCTGGAAGAGACGAAGAAATTAGCAAAAAAGAACATTAAACAGTTTAGGTCTCTAAGATCTAACCTCATGGTATCTCTCTGTCCTACCTGTGTAAAAGTGCTTTCACAGGAGTATGCAAAAATCACTGGTGAAGGTATTGAAATCATGGATGCTACTTCATTTTTGATTGACAGGATGCCCATGGGGCAAAAGATAAATCTCACAGCCCTGTATCATGACCCCTGCCACTGTCTTTTTAGCTTGGGACAATATGATGAGCCTCGAAAGATATTAAACACCGTGGGGATTGAACTTTTGGATTATCAAATGGGTTGTTGCGGCCTTGCTGGAACCCATGCCCTGAGAAATGCAGAAAAATCCATGGAGATGCTCAATAAAAATATAGAGATTTTTCATCATTGTGGTGCAGAGATACTTATAACATCCTGTC
>JALUSH010000086.1 GCA_027016675.1 Thermodesulfovibrio sp. | reverse complement strand
TATATCCATATCACGGATTACAAGCGGGGATTTTGTCTGTATAGTTATTGGCCAGTTCTTCTCTGTGAGTATCTCAAGGCATCTCCTTGTGAGTCTGTATTTATTTTCAATGGGTTGATAGGGGTCGCAGACTCCGCTTATCCATACCCTACCAATGGCCTTTCTCTTTATCTCCTCTTTCAGGAGTTCCGGGGCATTAATCTTCACATCCACAAATTCTCCCCATTTCTCTTTATGGCCCGTAAACCTTTTCATAAACCTTGCATAACAGTAGCTGCAGTCATGCTCACAACCAACATAGGGATTCAGCGTGTAATCAAAAACTCTGGATCTGGAAAGTATGCTTCGGGTTTTTATCTCTCTTGTCTTCATATTTCAACTCATGGATAATTTAATTATATCATCTTTTTGAATATAAGCCTGTTTTACCATAGAAGGTTTGAAAAAATAGATTCCTTGACTTTTGCTAACAGGGTGATTTAGATTGTGATATAATAAATAAAAATCAGGCAAAGGAGGGAGTAGATGAGGGTTATAAAAGTATATACAGTAGTAGGCATTATGATTTTTATTACGTTCTTTCACTGTAATGTAATGGCAGGTGGTGGAAACGAGGAGAAAGCGGAAAAAGCAGCAAAAGCATGGTTATGGCTTATTGATGAGGGGAAATATGAAGAAAGCTGGGAAACGGCCTCAGTGTTTTTCAGGAATTCCATAACTAAAGAGAAATGGGTAAAGATGTTAACCACTGTGAGAATGCCCCTTGGCAGGCTTGTTTTCAGAAGGCTGAATACAATAACTTACAGAAGTTATTTGCCTGGTGCCCCTGATGGAGATTATATGATTGTTCAATTTAAAACATCTTTTGAAAATAAGAAATCCGCCATTGAGACAATCACCACAATGCTGGACAGGGATGGTAATTGGAGGGTCTCGGGGTACTTCTTAAAATAGCAATTACAGTTTCATCCTCTTAATACTCTTAATAGAGAAGATAAAGACTTTTTAACTCGGAATTCCCCGTGGTCTTGCCACGGAGATGAAGAGTTAGTATGGAATAATTTAATCGACAGACAATGTGAGAAAGAGTAGAAGGTGATTCAATGCAGGCAAAAGTCGGTTGTTGTGGCTTTCCTGTATCAAAGAAAAAGTATTATAGAGAATTTAATGTTGTTGAAATCCAGCAAACCTTTTACCAGCCTCCAGAGGTTGCACTTGCCAGAAAGTGGAGGAGTGAGTCTCCTCAAGACTTTGAATTCACCCTGAAGGCATGGCAGCTTATAACCCATGAACCGAAAAGCCCAACCTATAAAAGATTGAAGATCAGGATACCTGAAAAAAGTAAGAAAAACTATGGTTCCTTTAAATGGACAGATGAGGTAAGGGCTGCATGGGAGCTGACAAGGGAAATAGCAGATGCACTTGATGCAAGGGTGATAGTGTTTCAATCTCCACCAGGATTTGAACCCACCGATGAGAACAAGAAAAACATAATAGGATTTTTCAGTAACATTGACCGTGAGGGATACATTTTTGCCTGGGAGCCAAGGGGTAGATGGCGTAAGGAAGATATAGCGCCCATCTGCAAAGAACTGGATCTTGTGCATGTGGTGGACCCATTTGTGACAGAACCATTTTATGGCAGGATTGCCTATTACCGTCTTCACGGAATAGGTGGCTACAAGTATAAATATAAAAAAGAGGATCTTGAAAGATTAAAAGGTTTTGTGATGAGGGGCAAAGATTGCTATTTTATGTTTAACAATATTTACATGTTTGATGATGCCCTTGAGTTTAAAAAGTTAATCAAAGATTAGCTCAAAAGCTGTCCCACAGGCATTATACAGGGTGTTTATAGGAGAGAGAAAGAGTCTTATATTTCTTCCTCTTTATATAGAAAATGGTGTTTTTTATGACTCAGTGGCTAATGAGCCAATGCTTAGAATGCCTGAGGACATGGAATGGCCTGTGGAAAAAAAGGCCAGAGCATTGGGAACCAGGATTTATACCAACTCTATGTCCATCCTGTGGCTGGGATTTGGAAAGCTGAACCAGAGAGCCTGACGCTGTTATGTCGCAACTGTACCTCTGTCTGGCAGGCAGTGGGAGAGGGATTAAAAAAACTGCAATACAAGGTGCTCTACAGTGAGAAGACTTGCAATCTCTTGTATCTTCCCTTCTGGCACATAGAGGCTGACTTAGAAGGAGTAAACCTGAAGACCTATGGTGACCTTGTGAGGTTTGCCAATCTACCCAGGGTTGTAAAGATACGCTGGGAGGAGATTCCCTGTGGGTTCTGGGTTCCTGCATTCAAGATCCAGCCTGATCACTTCTTGAAGATAGCCCTGACAGCCACTGTAAATCAGGGAATAAAGGAAGGGCGGAGGATTGAATCCGCCCCTGTTTATCCAGTTACACTACCCTCTGAAGAAGCGGTTGAGTGTGTCAAGCTGATGGTCATGGAGCTTGCAAAACCAAGGAAAAGGATGTATGACCTGACAGATGCAATCCATGTTAATAATCCTGTAGTTACTCTTGTTTATATACCTTTTTATGACAGGACTATTGAACTGTTACAGCCCGACCTGCATATAAGCATAAATAAAAAAATCCTTCATTACGGCAAGAACCTCTGAGTCTTAGCGTTTCCTTGCTTTGATTTAACAGATCTTTGTTATCTCCTCTGTTATAGCTGATGTTACATCTTGAGTGCTTGCAGTGCCTCCAAGGTCAGGTGTATAAATATGTTTCTTCAGAGTGTTCTGGATGGCCTGCATTATGAGTTCTTTTGCATCAGGGTATCCCAGGTGCTCAAGCATTAAGGCGCCACTCCATATTTGTCCTACTGGATTAGCAATTCCTTTGCCCACAATGTCTGGCGCAGAACCATGCACGGGCTCAAACATTGAAGGGAACTTTTTCTCTGGATTCAGGTTTGCAGAGGCAGCAATTCCCAGGCTGCCTGCTATTGCGGGCCCAAGATCTGAAAGGATGTCCCCAAAGAGGTTGCTTCCAACTACTACATCAAAATGTCCTGGATTAAGAACAAACTTGGCTGTAAGCGTATCTATATGAAACTTGTCGGCCTCTATGGAGGGGTATTCGCTGCTGATTTCAGCAAATATTTCGTCCCAGAAAGGCATGGTATAGCTTATTCCATTGGATTTGGTAGCGGCAGTGACCCTTTTTCTGCCTGTTGCTTTTGCATATTCAAAGGCATATCTTATAACCTTTTCAACCCCGTATCTTGTAAAAATAGAGTTTTGGACAACGAGTTCTCGTTCTGTTCCTGAGTAGATCCTTCCACCAATATCAGAGTATTCGCCTTCGTTGTTTTCTCTTATTACTACAAAGTCAATATCTTCAGGTTTACAGTCAGCAAGGGGAGATTTTACACCCTCAAACAACTTCACTGGTCTTAAATTTATATACTGCTGGAAGTGCCGCCTGATCGGTATTAGCAGGCCCCATAAAGAGATATGATCAGGGACATCAGGAGAACCTACAGCACCAAGATAGATTGCATCATATCCCTTCAGGATCTCTAAGGCATTTTCTGGCATCATTACTTTGTGTTGACTATAATATTCACAACTCCAGGGAAATTCATCATATTTAAGTTTAAAACCACCATGAACTTCTGCCACTGTGTTGAGGACCACTTTGCCTGCAGGTACAACCTCTTTTCCAATACCGTCGCCAGGAATTACTGCTATATGAAACTCCTTCATATGTTATTACCTCCTGATAATAATAATTTCTCAAAGTTCTTCTTAACTTCTTCTGAAATCATTTCATGAATACTATTGCCATATGCATCCATTGTAACTATGCCTGTGAAATTCTCCAGATGGATTTTCCATATTGCCTCAGGCAGACCAAACTCTTCTTTTTTGAACACATCAATAATATCTACCACAGCCTCTGCATTTAATACACCTGCACCCCCTATTCCGTGGAGATATATTGCCCTGTATTTCTTGCATGCATCAAGGGTCAGAGAGCCCATTCCGCCTTTTCCAATAACCACTCTCACACCAAAGGCCTTTATGACCTTATGCTGGTAAATCTCTGTCCTGATACTGGTGGTGGGACCTGATGAAATAAACTTCCATTGGTTGTCCTGCTGTCTCACAATAGGTCCACTATGATACACAAAACCGTCTTTAAGTGTCTTTTTCAGTTCTTCGTAGATTCTCTGATCCTCCGGTGAAAGCGGCTCTTTACCTTCTATGAGTGTTTCTACCATATACTTATGGGCCATATCTCGAGAAGTTACACCTGTTCCTGAAAGCAAAACTACATCTCCTGCCTTTACCTTCAGGATATCCTCTTCTGTTATTGGAGTTTTGAGATTAATCATTCTTCTTCCCAGTTTAAGTTATTAACAGATCCAGCTATAAAGTTATATCAGTTTAAGTGATAGTATATTGTCCGTCTGCTCCAATCTTAATGCTTCTTCTTCTGAATGCCCAACACATATAACTTATTGTAACGAAATAGCATGCTGGCAGACGATGGAGTGTGCCTATCTTTACGCCTAATAGTGTGCTTTGGCCCCCCAATCCCTGAGGTCCTATCCATAGTGAGTTGGCGTCATTTAGGATCCTTTTCTCAAGTGCTGCCAGTACAGGATCAGGATTGGTGTCATTCAGGGTTCTGAGAAACTGCCTTTTTGACTCTAAATATCCTGACTCCCTGTCACCTCCTATACATATACCCAGGATACCAGGTGGACATCCCTTGCCTTCTGCATTCTTGACTGCCTCAAGCACCACCCTTCTCACTCCTTCAAGGTCTCTGCCTGCCTTCAGTTCTGAATAGGGCAGACTGTATTGACAACTTACATTTTCACTTCCACCCCCTTTCAGTATTAATGAAATTTCTATATATTCTCTGTCCCAATAATCAAAATGTAACACAGGAAATCCTTTGCCCACATTTATGCCACTGTTTCGGCCAGTAATTGGATCAACTGCGTTTGGACGCAGGTATTGGTTCCTGGTTGCTTCTTCCAATGCCTTGTTTATCTGGGCTGAAATTATATCCCTGCGAAGAGATTCTTGCATCCTGATAAAGAATAAAGGTATTCCCGTATCCTGACACAGAGGTGCCTTCTTTATCCTGGCTAACTCAAGGTTCTCAAGGTATCTTGACAGAACCAGCCTGGCAACCGAACTCTCTTTTTCAGCATCCTCTGCCCTTTTCAGTGCATCAACCACATCACCGGGCAATTCAGATGCGGTGGCAACTATTAGATTAAATAGTGCCTCATAAAAAAGGTCTGTTTCTATGATCGCTCTTAAATTCATATCCTTATTCATAGATAGTGCCTTTGGGTAATGGAACTGCGAGTAAATGTTCAAATATGTATACCAGGGAATAGGTTAATACCACTGCCACAAAAACAGAGGTTAGTAAATGTCTTAGATCCCTTCTTTCACTTAAGAACCATGAGATTATTGAAAATGCACTTATACTTGATAAGATGAATCCAAAGTAACGGAGTAGACCTGCCCAGAGTAATAATAATACTGCCACAATGACCATCTTTATAAAATGGGTTTCCTCTTCTTTTTTGTCTTCTTCTTTTTCTTTCAGGGAGGCATATGGGGTGAAGGACAGGATCAGATCCAATACCAGAAGAAACGCCATAATTATCATCACTCTGTCTGGAAAGATTCCCCCAAAGGGGGTCAGGTAGTCTCTCTGTGCCCATAATACAATCACAAAAAGCAACAGAAGTGATGCACCAAGTCTATCACGTGTTTTTACAGTCATGCTGTCTCACCTGTTAGTTGATGATAATTTTATAAATCTCTTTAGATATCCGAAATAAGGCCACATGAATGAAAAGATACACAGGGCAATCAATATCCATGACAATGGATCTACAACAAGGGCCAACCATGGTACAGAGTATTTCTGGCCAATCAGGTATGTCTGAACAAGACCGTTTTCCATGATGGGTCCGAGAATAAGCCCAAGCACTATTGGTGCAGGATGATATCCCAGATATCTCAGGGCAAATCCTATAATTCCAAATAGGATCATGAGAAATACATCTGTAAAGTTATTACGTATGGCATAAGAGCCGATTATTGTGAAAATGCCTATACCAGGGACAAGAAAACGAGTGGGAACTATTGATACAACCCGGGTTAGCAGTCTTCCACCGTAAATGCCCACAGGAACCATCACAATGGCAGCAACCCCCAAAGATATCATGAAGGTAAAGGTTATATCTGCCCTTTCACTGAACAGTTCAGGTCCCGGGCGGAGCCCCTGAAGCATTAAGACTCCATAGATTATTGCATCTGGTGGAGCCCCTGGAATCCCGAGGGTAACCAGGGGTATCATACCACCGCCAACAACAGCATTGTTGGCAGATTCAGTGGCCACTATCCCATCGGGAATACCTGTGCCGAATTTCTCTGGCTCCTTTGATGCCCGACGTGCCTCGTTGTAGGCTACAAGGTTTGCAATATTGCCACCTGCTCCAGGCAGTATGCCTACCACAGTTCCAATAATCGATGACCGTATCAGGTTGCCAGGTCTGGAAAGGACATATTTCAGGGTCTTCCACATAACACCTTTTTCTTTGTTGTATCCCAGAACTTCCTGTGTTTTTACATCATTGTATACCATCTTGAGGATCTCAGGGATACAGAAAAGTCCAATAAGAGCAACTATTAATTCAACACCTCCCTGCAGGCTTGGTATTCCAAAGGTGAAGCGTACATCACCACCAATAGGCGCTATTCCAATGGTTGAAATAAGTACTCCAAAGGCAGCACCGGTAATTCCTTTTAAGAAGGAACCTGTTACAAGGCTTGATACAATGGTAAGGCCAAAGACTCCAACCCAGAAATATTCTGCAGGGCCAAACTTCAGTGCCACCTCTGCCAGAAGAGGGCTTAAGAATATTAATGCTATTACACCAACTATGCCCCCAAATGCAGATGCTATTGTAGCTGTGATGATAGCCTCTTCACCCTTTCCCTTTCGTGCCATGGGATAGCCATCAAAGGTAGTACCAATAGAGCTTGGTGTGCCAGGTGTATTTATAAGGATTGCACTGAATGCACCACCATATATGCAACCCATGTATACTGCTCCGAGTGTGACGAGGCCACTTGTAGGGTCCATTGTGTATGTGAAGGGTACAAGGAGTGCTACAGCCATTACTGCTGTGAGACCAGGCATTGCACCAACTACCATGCCAGATACTGTGCCAGCAACAACCAGGAGTAGATTTTTGGCAGTGAAGATGTTTGTTATTCCCCCTAATATGTGTTCAAGCATTTCTATTGAATCAAGAAGTTTAGAGTTTAAATGCACGGGATAGTCGAGGTTCTATCCCGTGCATAAGGTTTTTATTTCTTTATTAATCCCATTTCTTCAAGCAGTGCCTTGTACTGTTTCATCTTTTGCTTCACAAAGGCTGTTGCTTCAGCAGGCTTCATATACTCAATCTTGAATCCATTCTCGTTCATCTTTTTGATTACCTCTGGGTCGTGCATGACCTTATCAAATACATCAGCAAGATAGTTCACTATATGGTCAGGTGTTCCAGGAGGTGCTGCCACCCCTCTGTAGGCTCCTTCTACTACATTGTAGCCCAGTTCCTTGAATGTGGGAACATCAGGAAGAACCTCCATCCGTTTCTCTGAAGCAATGGCAAGGGGACGGAATTTATCCTTGTACCTGACAGCCATGGTGGAATAGGTCATCAAGGCTGTAACATGTTTGCCAAGGAGTGCAGGAACTGCTGTACCTGAGCCTGAAAAAGGTATGTATGTCAGCTTTATTCCTGCTGCCTTTTCCAGTAGTATTGTACCAAGATGGTTTGCTGTGTTACTTCCGCTTCCACCAACAGTAACAACACCAGGATGTTCCTTTGCATACTTAATAAAGTCCTGAAGGGTCTTGAACTGGCTGTCTTTGTGTACTACCAGTATATCAGGTGTGCTTTCAAAGATATAGATCTGTTTCAGATCCAGTGTGTTATAACCTGCATTCTTTCTCATCAGAGGCTGCAGTATTATATGTGGCAGATTGTCGCCTGCGATTGTATAACCATCAGGCTTGCTTCTGACCAGTTCAGACCATCCAATAGCTCCACCACCGCCAATCTTGTAGGTTATTATTACATCGTGTCCATAGTATTTCTCTAATGCCTTTTCCTGAATTCGAGCGGTAAGGTCAGATTCTCCTCCCGGGTTAAAACATACAATATAGGTAAGGGGTTTGGAAGGATAATCACCGGCCTGCACTCCGGGGGGAATAACCAGTACTGCAATAACCATTAACAGGAACGGCAGGATTCTTAAAACTTTTGTCTTCATAATACACCTCCTTGATGGGATAACGTTATGTTATAAAAGAGAACAAAGGGTTGCACATTTACTGATTATACTTTCACCTCTTTTAAAGTCTTTTGTTCATAAGACTCCCTTATCTGTGCAATAACCTTTCTATTGTGGCGATTAAATGCCTCTACTGCCTTTTCTGGATTAGCTTCTTCAAGCCCTTTCACTATCTCAAGATGGTCTTCATATAGAGAATAAAGGATGGGGTCTTTATTACATGGAAAGAGATCACATCGTCTTTTTATGGATTCCAGTATCTCATATAATATCTTATTTCCACTCATTTTATAGATTGTTGTATGAAAAGCAAAATCAAGGCGTGCATAGGCATCAAGATCACCTTTTTGAATTGCTGTTTTTTGTTTGTTTAGAATCTCGTATAACTGTTCAATGAATTTTTTGTTGATGTTATTAACGGCAAGTCTTGCTGCAAGTCTCTCAAGAGTTTCTCTTACAATGTATAATTCTATTGCTGCCTCGGGGGTTAATTCTGTAACGTACACACCATGATTGGGAACATTTTCAAGCAGGCCTTCCTGAACTAAACGATGAATTGCCTCCCATACCGGGGTTCGGCTTACCTTCAGTTCTCGTGATAGTTGTTCAACATTGATACGTTCGCCTGCAGAGAATTCAAAATTTTCTATCCTTTTCTTGAGGATTGAATATATCTGATCCCGTATGTGTTCTCTCCTGATAACGGGCATATAAAATTATATCATTTTAAATTTAATATGTCAAGTAAAATATATTTCATGAAATATTACAATCTCTGGCCCAGTTTTTATCACTTCTTGATTATCGTTAAAGCCGGGCTGGAATTGGAGAACATTCTACTTTAAGGAGTCCATAAATAAAGGCCTGTCTCGTCATCAAAGGATCTGTGAAAAGGTGTTCCTTCTAACTCTACTATCTCGTATTCGCAGGCATAAACAGTGGTGTTGGGCAGAAGATGTCCTCCCAGGGCAGTAAGGTCTTTCCTTCCCAGCATGATGTGGACATGAATGAAGGGTTCGCCATCCTTGAAGGAAACATTACCGTGCATGTTCAGTATCTCTAACCCTTCTTCAATGGTGGTTTGTTCATATTCTCTTTTTTCTTGATTAAAATAACCTATTGTGACCTTTGATACAGCGCCAATGCCAGTAATCAAACCTGCCCTGATGTTGTTTTCTTTTATGATTTCCAGCAGTCTATTGTAAAGGTCGTCGCCTTTTTTTAGTCTTCCCTGAAGTATCTTTTTTATCCTGAAAACCTCTTTCATTACTAAAATCTTAACAAACAGCAGACACCAATATCAAGAAACCAAGTTCCTGTGAGTAAATAAGCCTTTATGGAAGTGGATATCCCCACTCAATCTATTTTTCATTTTCCTGTTGGTGGAGTGCATAAAAACGACTTGTACTTTGTTTCATTTATTTCATACTTTCTTCGCAATTTAATGCTAAACTAAATACAGAAGGTTTAATTGAATGGTGAGGCAGTACTGCAGAAAAGGGCCGTATAGGATTTAAACGTGGTCAGGTTTGAGCTAAAAGGACTTGTATATAACTGAAGCCAGTGTTAAAGTGCATAGCTCTGATTGCAAAAGTTTTATTACAGTTGGATTTGGATATTAAGTTAATTCAGATGATCCCTTGAATGGAACATTAAAAGATACTTACAAGAAAGGAGCAGCTATGAAGGTTACTGATCCTGTATGTGGGATGAGTATCGAGACATCTGATGCAAAGGCAGTGGAGACCTACAGGGACAAGCAATACCACTTTTGCTCCACAAATTGTAGGGATAAATTTCTTGACTCCCCTGAGTCTTATATTCATCATCACACCACCCAGGAGAAACATCACGAAGAGCATGAAATGAACCTGTCAGAACAGGATAGTGCTGAATACACCTGTCCCATGCATCCCGAGGTGAGGCAGAAAGGCCCTGGAGCATGTCCGAAATGTGGTATGGCACTTGAGCCGGTTATTCCGGTACCTAAAAAGAAATCCGAATCTACTACCCTCTGGACATGCCCCATGCATCCCGAGATAGTGAAGGATTCGCCTGGTAATTGTCCTATTTGTGGCATGGCCCTTGAACAGAAGACAGTTACAGCAGAAGAAGAGGAAAATCCTGAACTCATAGATATGTCTCGACGCTTCAAGGTAGCACTGGTGCTCTCCATACCTGTTGTTGTGGTTGCAATGGGAAGGTATGTGCCTGGAGTATCAACACTGCTTGAGATTGTGCCATCAGGTATACTAAAGTGGTTTGAGATCATACTGGCCACGCCGGTGGTGCTCTGGAGTGGCTGGCCCTTCTTTGTTCGCGGCTGGCAGTCCGTTATAAATAAGAGTCCTAACATGTTTACCCTTATCGGGCTTGGCGTTGGCGTGGCATATATATACAGCATTGTGGCAGCCTTATTCCCTGATATCTTTCCTGATTCCTTCCGTGATGCCCAGGGAGAGGTGGGTGTATATTTTGAGGCAGCATCGGTAATCGTTACCCTTGTGCTTCTTGGACAGGTGCTGGAGCTTAAGGCAAGGAGCCAGACAGGTGCAGCTATAAAGGCATTGCTTGGACTTGCCCCCAAAACAGCACGTCGCATAAAGGATGGTGAGGAGGAAGACATACCACTTGAAGAGGTCAAGGTGGGAAACCTGCTCCGTGTGCGTCCAGGAGAGAAGATCCCTGTGGATGCAGTGGTAGTGGAGGGTATGAGTTCAGTAGACGAGTCAATGGTTACAGGAGAGCCCATGCCAGTGGAGAAAAACCCCGGTGATAAGGTAATAGGTGCTACTGTAAATGGCACAGGAACTATTGTTATAAGGGCAGAAAAAGTGGGCGCAGAGACACTTCTTTCACAGATAGTAAAGATGGTTGCCGAGGCCCAGCGAAGCCGTGCTCCCATACAGAAACTGGTTGATGTGGTGGCTGCCTACTTTGTACAGATAGTGCTTGGTGTGGCAGTGCTTACATTTGCAGTCTGGGCCATATTCGGGCCTGACCCCAGGATGGCCCATGCACTGATTAATGCTGTTGCTGTTCTGATAATAGCCTGCCCCTGTGCCCTGGGGCTTGCCACGCCCATGTCAATAATGGTTGCCACAGGAAAGGGAGCCACTGCTGGAGTACTGTTTAAAAATGCAGAGGCCATTGAGGTAATGAAAAAGGTTGATACCCTTGTGGTTGACAAAACAGGTACTCTTACAGAGGGTAAACCAAAACTGGTTAGTGTTGTGCCAGCAGAAGGATTTGACGAAGAAAGGGTCCTTGAGCTTGCGGCAAGCCTTGAACAGGGAAGCGAACATCCCCTTGCTGCGGCGATCGTAAAGGGTGTAAAAGACAGAGGGCTGGAACTCAAAAAGGTAGAGGAGTTTGAATCGGTTACAGGAAAGGGTGTAAGGGGGACTGTGGAAGGCATCCAGGTTGCCCTGGGGAACATCAGGTTGCTTGAAGATATGGCAATTTCAGTCAACGGTTTAGATGAGAAGGCTGAACAGATGAGGGCAGATGGACAGACCGTGATGTTTGTGGTAATAGACAATAGAGCAGCAGGGCTTCTTGGTGTGGCAGACCCGATAAAAGATACAACTCCTCAGGCTATCAAAGAGCTTCATGAAGAAGGCATCAGGATAGTGATGCTTACAGGTGACAACAGGACTACTGCAGAGGCTGTTGCTCGTAGATTGGAAATAGACGATATTATTGCTGGTGTGTTGCCTGATGCAAAGGCGGATGAGGTAAAAAGACTTCAGGCTGAGGGGAAAATAGTTGCAATGGCTGGTGATGGTATAAACGATGCACCTGCACTTGCACAGGCACATGTAGGCATAGCCATGGGAACAGGTACAGATGTGGCAATGGAGAGTGCTGGCGTGACCCTTGTTAAGGGAGACCTCCGGGGCATCGTCAGGGCAAGACGCCTTAGCAGGGCAACCATGCGGAATATCAAGCAGAACCTCTTCTGGGCATTTGTTTACAATTCCCTTGGCATTCCTGTGGCAGCAGGAGTTCTTTATCCCTTTTTCGGACTTCTTTTGAGCCCCATATTCGCAGCAGCAGCCATGAGTTTCAGTTCGGTCTCTGTGATAGGAAATGCCCTGAGGCTCAAAAGAATCAGGCTTTGAAATTAATTCTTGACAAAGAAAATCTTTTTTGATATAATTTGTCACAACATGTTATAACAAATTCAGGAGGGAGAAAAATGATGGAGAAACAGGTGCAGGATATGGAAATGGAGACAATGATAATAAATAAGAAATCGCCAGTAGCAGCCTATAAGCAACTCAAGGATATAATTTATCGAAAGATTAAGGATGGTGAATATAAACCCCATGAGATGATGCCCTCAGAGGCTGAACTATGTAAGCAATATAACATAAGCAGAACAACCGTCAGGCTGGCCCTCCGCAAGCTGATTGATGATGGGCTACTTTATACGATCAAAGGTAAGGGAACCTTTGTTGCAGAGCCAAAGATAGACCAGATAATGATCAAGATCCCGGATTTTTATGAAGATATGGCTGAAAGGGGGCTGAAGCCGGATGTAAAGGTTATAGATATAAAAATCATAGAAGCATCCCAGCTAATCTCTGAAAAACTGATGATTCCCCTTAATGAGAAGGTGTTCAGGATAAAGCGACTCTTTCTTGCGGATAATAAGCCATATATCCTTGAGAAGAAATTCATAGTCTGCAGGGACTGCAGGATACTCAGTTCATGTAGTGGAAATTTTAGCTACAACCTTGAGAATAATGAGGTCTTTGATGTTCTGGCAGGTAAATGCCATATCTGTAGAGAGTATGCCGATGTATCCATTGAGGCCACAACTATAAGACCCCATGAGTCCAGATATCTTAATGTACCTGTGGGGAGTGTGGCCTTTTATGTTGATATGGTGGCTTATAAAAAGGACGATACACCCTGTGGCTGGATTGCCTCTGTAATGCGGGGTGATCTTTATAGATTCAGGACTCGGGTATTTAA
>JALUSH010000085.1:7913-13358 GCA_027016675.1 Thermodesulfovibrio sp. | reverse complement strand
TCTGGGGCTATATCAGGAAGGATAATCCTTGGCATGATAATATGAGCCTAAGAGGTTTCCACGCCTGAGAAAAACTCCTTCAGCTTTTCCATAAAGCCCTTCTGCACCTCGTCGCCACTTATACGTGCAAACTCTTGGAGGAGTTCCTTCTGTTTAGGCGTAAGTTTCTTTGGTACATCAATATACACCTTCACTATCTGGTTGCCTATGGCATGACCACCAAGCTGAGGCACTCCCTTACGCTTCAATACAAACTCCCTTCCTGATGGTGTTGATGCAGGAATCTTCAGCCTTTCTGGACCGTACATGGTGGGAACCTCTATCTCTGTACCAAAGACAGCCTGGGGAAAGGATATGGGAATCTCACAGTACAGATTCAACCCTTCCCGTTTAAAGAATTTATGAGGTTTCACTGATATAATTATATAGAGGTCGCCAGGGGGGCCTCCATGTTCACCAAGTTCACCCTCACCAGTCATCCTGAGCCTTGAGCCTGTATCCACTCCAGCAGGTATCTTTACAGATATGGTTCTGTACCTTCTGATACGGCCCTCACCGCGGCATTTTGTACAGGGTGTGGATATGTACTGCCCGGTTCCTCCGCAACGGTTACAGGTCCTTGCAACTGAGAAGAAACCCTGCTGGAATCTTATCTGACCCGTACCATGACAGTCAGGACATGTTATGGGGCCAAAACCCGGCTTTGCACCTGTTCCATCGCATACATCGCATCTGACCCACCTTGGAACCCTTATCTCCTTTTCAGTGCCCTTTACAGCCTCCTCAAGGGTTATCTCCAGGTCATATCTGAGGTCCGCACCCTTTGTGGGTCTCCTTCTTCTACGTTGTCCTGTAAAGGTGCCAAAGAAATCACCAAATATATCCTCAAATATATCTGAAAAGGTAGAGGTAAAGGGGCCAAAACCAGCATCAGCTGTGGCCCCCATGCCCTCTGGTGTTCCGAACCGATCGTAATTGGCCCTCTTTTCAGGGTCGCTCAGGCATGCATATGCCTCGTTTATCTCCTTGAATTTTTCCTCAGCCTCTTTATCATTAGGATTCCTGTCAGGATGATACTTCAGTGCAAGCCTTCTGAAGGCCTTCTTTATCTCCTCATCCGTGGCATCCCTGCTTACACCAAGAATCCTGTAGTAGTCCTTCATTACTTATTGTCCTTGTCCACATCCTCAAATTCTGCTTCAACCACTTCCTCCTCTTCTGAGGGTTTACTACCATCAGTGCCTGTTGCAGTGGAGTCAGTAGCTGAACCCTGAGCAGCGTGTGCCCCCTGGTAGATATGCTCTGCAAGCTTGTAGGATGCCTTTGTGAGGCGTTCCACTGCCTTTTTGATCTCCTCAGGATCAGTACTTGAGTCTTTCAACTTTTTGCACTCCTCAAGAGCCTCTTCTATCTCCTTTTTCTCAGCTTCGGAGACCTTATCACCATACTCACGGAGGGATTTCTCAACTGTATAAACCATGTTGTCCGCCTCATTTCTTGCCTCTGCAAGCTGACGTTTTCTCCTGTCCTCCTCTGCATGTTCTTCAGCCTCTTTCATCATCCTCTTTATCTCCTCCTCACTGAGACCACTTGAGGCAGTGATTCTGATGGACTGTTCCTTGCCAGTGCCAAGGTCCTTGGCTGACACGTGGAGTATACCGTTTGCATCTATATCAAAGGTCACCTCTATCTGTGGTACCCCCCTTGGAGCTGGAGGTATGCCCACAAGTTCAAACACACCAAGGAGTTTGTTGTCAGCTGCCATCTCTCGTTCGCCCTGATATACCTTGATTGTTACTGCAGGCTGATTGTCTGTTGCAGTGGAGAATATCTGGCTCTTCCTTGTAGGTATTGTGGTGTTACGTTCGATGATCTTTGTAAATACTCCACCCAGGGTTTCGATACCCAGTGAAAGGGGTGTTACATCAAGAAGAAGTACCTCTTTCACCTCACCCTTTAGCACTGCAGCCTGTATGGCAGCACCTATGGCAACTGCCTCATCAGGGTTGATGCCCTTGTGAGGGTCTTTGCCAAAGAACTTTTTAACAACCTCCTGAACCTTTGGTGTCCTTGTCTGGCCGCCAACAAGCAGGATCTCATTTATATCCTTTGTAGTGAGCTTTGCATCCTCAAGTGCCCTTTTACAGGGCACAGTGGTTTTTTCAATAAGATCATCCACAAGTTGTTCAAACTTTGCACGGGTCAGTTTCATAACAAGATGTTTTGGACCAGAGGCATCTGCTGTAATAAAGGGAAGATTTATCTCTGTCTCTGTGGCTGAGGAAAGCTCAATCTTTGCCTTCTCAGCAGCCTCTTTAAGCCTCTGAAGTGCCATCCTGTCATTCTTTAGATCAATACCCTGCTCCTTTTTGAATTCCTCAACAAGATAATCAATAATCCTGAGATCAAAATCATCACCACCAAGATAGGTATCACCACTTGTGGAATGAACCTCGATTACCCCCTCGCCTATCTCCAGGATAGAGATATCAAATGTTCCACCACCAAGGTCATAGACTGCAACCTTCTCCTCCTTCTTCTTATCCACACCATAGGCAAGGGCTGCAGCAGTGGGCTCATTGATGATCCTTAGAACATTAAGCCCTGCAATCCTGCCAGCATCCTTTGTTGCCTGACGCTGGCTATCATCAAAATAGGCTGGCACTGTGATAACTGCATCAGTAACAGTCTCGCCAAGGTAGTCCTCAGCTGCCTGTTTCAATTTCTGAAGTATCATAGCAGATATCTCAGGTGGTGAATACCTTTTACCCATAATCTCCACATGGGCGTCTCCATTAGGTGCTTCTACAATCTTATAGGGAAGGCGTTTCATTGCCTCCTTGACCTCTTTGGAGTTGTATTTCCTTCCCATTAACCTCTTGATTGAGAATATAGTATTCTCAGGGTTTGTAATGGCCTGTCTTTTGGCAACCTGTCCTACAAGACGTTCGCCTTTGTCAGTAAATGCAACAACTGATGGTGTTGTTCTGTTCCCCTCCTGGTTGGGGATAACCACAGGCTCTCCACCCTGAACCACTGCTACAACAGAGTTGGTTGTACCCAGGTCTATACCGATAGCCTTTCCCATCTTAGTTCTCCTCCTTTGTCTCTTTATTGTTTTCCTCAGGGCTGCTTACGTCCCTGTTTTTTTCTTCTTCAGACTTCTCATCAGAGCGTTTTGATACAGCCACAAGGGATGGTCTTATCACCTTGTCATTGAGCTTGTATCCTTTTCGGTATTCCTCCACCACGGTCATGTCATCCACATCAGTACGGACAACCTGACTCATTGCATGATGTATCTGTGGGTCAAAGGGCTTACCCAGCGCCTCGATCTCTTCCACACCATATTTTTTCAAGATCTTATGGAACTCCTTCAGGGTCAGTTCAACCCCCTGTATCAGACCATCCACACCTGTTTCATTCTGAGCATGGGATAAAGCCATCTCAAGATTATCCACAATGGTAAGAAGCTCCATTATAAGTGGTTCAGATCCATATTTTAGCAGTTCTTCCCTGTCTTTCTGAACCCTCTTTCTATAATTATCAAATTCAGCATACAGCCGAAGGTATTTGTCCTTGGTCTCCTGGAGTTCCTCCTCAAGGGCCTTTAGACGCTCCTCTACAGGAGGCTCTACAGGAACAATCTCTTCTTCGTGTTTTTCTTCTACAGGCTGATCCTTCTTTATCTCCATCTCCCTCACCTCTTTTTCCTCCATTATTATCCTCCTTCCTCAAACAGTTTTGTAAGTATCCGTGAAGCACTGTCAACAAGGGATATTACCGTTGAATAGTCCATCCTTTTTGGGCCTATTATACCTATTACCCCTGAGGGTCTCCCCTTCTCTTTATAAGTTGAAACAATCACGCTTAACTCCTTCATGTCACTTACAGGATTTTCTGTACCAATGATAACCTGAACACCCTCTGAATCCATTATTCTATCTATAAGTGTAATAATAGCACGTTTGTTCTCTATTGTCTTGGAAATCCTTTTAATACGCTCAATGTCAGAAAATTCCGGTAGATCAAGCATCTGTGAAAGACCTGTAATAAAGATCTGGGAACCATAAGTATACAGGGCCTCACGGCAGAGAGAGAGTGATCTGTTAATCATATTGTCATACATTGCCTTGTCTCTTCTCAGTTCTTCAGCAAGATGCTCCCTGATCTGTTTTATTGTATAACCTTTATATTCCTTGTTTAAATAGTTACTGATTCTGCTTAGTTCTGAAGGATTCAGAGCAAGCTCATTCTTGATTATCTTGTGCCTTATCACCCCCTCATCAGTGAGAATAACCACAGCTATTCTATCGTCCTTATAGGGAACAAATTCTATCTTCCTTAGTACACTGCCCTCAGGGCCTGGTGATACAGCAAGTCCCAGGTATTTTGAGATCGACGAGAGTGTCCTTGAAGTCTCGTCAAGCAGGGTATCCATATCCTCAGCACCTGACCTGATCTTATTATATAAGGTTTCAAGGAGTTCGTTATAATCCTTTTTTTCATCAATAATATTCTCCACATAGTAGCGGTATGCCTTGTCAGTTGGTACCCTGCCTGCAGATGTATGGGGCTGGCTAAGAAAACCCAGATCCTCAAGGTCTGCCATGATGTTCCTTATTGTGGCAGGAGAATAATGAAAATCATATTTTTTTGTTACATACCTTGACCCTACAGGATCTGGGTTTTCTATATAACTCTTGATTACAGCCAATAAGACCTTTTCGCTTCTTTCATCAAGAATTTCACCCATCATTAGCACTCCTCACATGAGAGTGCTAATAATTTAACAATTTTTGACCTCATCTGTCAAGTTTTTTATTGAGAAATCTAATAAATTACTTTATGCTTTCTGTTTTTTACAGTTGTTATTAAATATTTTTTTTAAATTAAACTCATATCTCCTTTTTCGTAATTTTATGGCCCCTGTCCTGTAGTGAAGGAAAATACCTTTTTCTTATTATGTAATACACTACATAACAGGCAGTATAGGTTACAATCCCCAGGGTATTAGCGATTATATCATCTATACTGAATGTCCTGTAGGGTACTAATGACTGAAGAACCTCTAAAAAAATTCCATAAAAAAGTACAGAAATCACCGTGATAGATAGAGACCTGACAAAGCTTTTATTGCTTATTGATAGATATACAATCATCGATGTCAGGAGATAAAAGAAAAAGTGCATACTTTTGTCAGATATCGCATCAATGCCTTTTGGTACCGGTATGAGTGATAGTACACCTACAACAAGAAGCCATACTATAGCAAATATCCTATAAAATCTCTTAGTGGTCAACCTATAATTTCCTTCAATTTTTTAATCAATATGGCATTTTCTCTATGTGTCCTTACAGCTACACGGATGAATCTACTGTCAAGGCCCCTGAAGTTTGAGCAATCTCTCACAAGTATTCCTGCCTTATATAGTCGAGCTACAA
>JALUSH010000085.1:0-7903 GCA_027016675.1 Thermodesulfovibrio sp. | reverse complement strand
AATCTCTGGTGCCTTATCATCGCGTAGAAGATAGAAATTTATCTTCGATGGGAAAAAATCCAGCCTGAGTTTCCTGAACTCCTTCTCTAAAAACTGTTTTTCTTTCAGAAGATACTCGAAGGACTTTTTTCTATAATGATTATCCTTTAGGGCTATTACGCCTGCCCTCTGTGCCAGGGCATTTACAGTCCAGGGCTCTTTGTATCTCTTTATTGTGTCAATAATCTCTTCAGGTAACAGAGCATATCCAAGTCGCAGGCCAGCAAATCCATAAAACTTTGTCATAGAGCGAAGAATGATAGTGTGAGAGATTTCATTGAAGATTCTGGTTACGCTATTGTCTGGTTCAAAATCTATGAATGCCTCATCAATAATAAGGAAACAGCCTTTTTTTGAGGTCTCCTTTATGATCTCTTTCAACTCATCCACACCCAGACTCTGGGCTGTAGGATTGTTGGGATTACATATAAATGCCATGTCATGGTCTTGTAATGCTTCTATGAATCTATCAGGTAAAAGCCTGAAAAGATTATCCTCATGAAGGTACATATAATCTATCTGACAATATTTACAACAGGTCCTTATAGCCCTTTCATATTCAGAAAAGGTAGGTACAGGCAGCAACACCCGTTCAGGCCTGAGGGCTCGCACAATAAGATATATCAGTTCTGTACTACCATTACCGCAGATAATCCTGTTTTCATCAACACCCGTATACCTGGATATATGTCTCCTTAATCTTCTACATTCATTATCAGGATAATGATGAAGTAATTTCAGATAACTTCTTAACTCTGCCTTAATTTTATTTGAAATACCGAGTGGGTTTATTGAGGCACTGAAGTCTATTATCTTTCTTTCAGGAACCCTTAAAATCTCAGATAGAGAATAGATATCACCACCATGCATCTCCATACCAGTTAATGATAGCATAAAGTTATAATACTAATGTAAAAATGTAAAATTAGTGAGAACTGTAAATATTGATTGGCTTTGTAATTGTGTTTATATGATGAAGATAATAGATGAAGATAATACCTGTTACTTAAAAGGCAGTTTTTTTCTACTCCTTTGGAATGGAATAGACACACGCATTGTCTCCCTCTGCTATGCAGCCATTACGTGTAACCCTTTTTGAAAAAAGGTCACGATACATCTGGAGTTCGTATCTGCAACATTGTTTGTACCTTTTTGCTATAACTGAAAGTGGACAATTGTATTGTCTTATGTAATAATTGTCACTGTCCTCATCATACTCTATCAGATACCCATCATCTTCAAGGATGTCTGCCATGGCACGTACCTTTTCTCCCATTGTTGTAAGGTCTTTTATACGACCATGTCTCTCCTTGAGTAGTTTTGCCTTTCTCCATCTGAACATCTCATCTATCTTTCTGGTACCCTCCCTTTTTTCCAGTTCTTCAAATAGATCTAATAACAACTTATGATAAGACTTTGGAAATATATTGTCTGATTCTTCTGTAAGCCTGTACACAAAACCAGGTCTGCCGATACCGCCTTTTTTCAACTCATAGGTAATGATACCTTTTTTTTCAAGTGCCATGAGATGCTGCCTTATGCCCATGGGTGTTATCTTCAGTAGTTTGCTCAGTTCCTCTGTGGTCATCCCTCCGTGTTTTTTTAGAAGCATTACAATCTTTTTTCGGGTCGGATTTTCGATACCGATTTTTTGCATAGGATAACATAACATAAAACAATAAAAAAAATGAACTGAAATGTGTAAAATGAACTACAGTAATCAGTGAGCAGTGCAGATTGCAGCTTGCCTATACCTCATATGTTAATATATATATTATGAAGAATGGCTCAATAATAATAATAGATGATAAGACTGATATGCTTTCCTTTCTTAAAAGACTCATTTCAAGGGAGCTATCCAACCCAATCCATGCACTGAGTGACCCAATGAAAACCCTGTCCATTCTTGAAAGTGACAATGTTGACCTTATCATCTCTGACGTAAAAATGCCTGGCAAGGACGGCATTACACTTCTCAAAGAAATTAAGGAAAAAGATAAAGACATACCTGTAATTATCCTTACAGGCTTTGGCACTATTGAGATGGCTGTGGAGGCGCTGAAGTACGGTGCATATGACTTTATAACAAAACCAATTAATAATGAACGCTTAGTTCATACAGTGAGACAGGCAATTCAATACAGGAATATTCTGAAGGAAAAAAGGATTTTGGAAGAAAAGTTTAAACTCAGTACCCTTCAGAGAGAATTGATTGGTGAAAGTGAGGCAATGCATTCCTTAATAGAGACCATCAAAACCGTTGCCTCTACTGATGAAACAATACTTATAACTGGTGAAACAGGTACTGGAAAGGAGCTGGCAGCAAGAACAATACACAGATTAAGTAAACGAAGCAATGGCCCTTTTATAACTGTTAATTGTCCTGCCATACCAGAAACAATACTTGAAAGCGAACTCTTTGGCTATAGAAAAGGTGCGTTCACATCTGCCACCACTGACAAAAAGGGACTCTTTGAGGCAGCCAGCGGAGGCACCATCTTCCTCGATGAAATAGGTGATATTCCTCAGTCCATACAGACAAAACTGTTGCGCGTCCTTCAGGAAAAAGAGATAAAACCCCTTGGAGACACCGAGAATATCAAGGTGGATGTGAGGGTAATTGCATCAACTAATCAGAACCTTGAAGAGAGAATATCAAAGGGACAGTTCAGAGAAGACCTTTACTATAGATTAAATGTAATACACATACATATGCCTAACCTGGATGACAGGAAGGACGATATACCACTGCTTGCCAACTACTTCCTCAAGGAATTCTCGCTGCAGTATGACAAGGATATCAGAGGATTTACAGATAATGCCCTTATGTTTCTAAAAAGCAGACACTGGAAGGGCAATGTTAGGGAACTCCAGAATGTAATAAAAAGGGCGGTTATCTTTTCCAGGACAAACTTTATAGATGTTGATGAACTGGAAAAACCTGCCTCCCTATCACCCTGCCCAGAGACATTGATTGAGGATCTACTAAAACTTGACTACAGAACCGCAAGAGAAAAAATTTTAAGAGACTTTACTGAAAGCTACATCTCTCATATAATGAGAAAGACAAAGGGAAATATAAGCCATGCTGCGGCATTAGCAGGCATTGAAAGACAATCCTTGCAACATCTCATAAAAAAATACAATATCGATCCCTCAAAGTTCAAATAAATGCAAATAATTTTTGCACTATATGATAATTCTTTTTGCACTTTTTCTCAACCCATATTCCTTCTATTATAATACTTAAATCTGAAATTACCTTTTATTTTCCCTTGCATCCCATCGTATTTGTGATTTTTATTGATGTATTACTTTATGTTTTGTCTTCTCATGAGCTGTTCATTATTTTATGGCATCTTCATTGCTACTTAATATATAAGTAGCTCATGATATTGGGTGAAAAAAATATTAAAAAAACAAAAAATTAGAGAAAGGGGGTGAAAGGAAGGGCCTTTTTTGTCTGTAGTAAAAAAACTTTATTAAGGAGAAAGGAGGTTTTTTATGGCTGAGGAGAAAAAAGAGATATCAGGTACAGGCTCCCTAACAGGAGAGGCACTCGAGGCAGAGGATGTACTTGCAGGTGCAGAGGAATGGTCTTCCACAGAAACATGGCTTGTAGTGGGTTCCTTTATTGCTGCTATTATTGCCCTTGTAATTGGTATGATTCTGGTTCCAACCTCAATACTCCATTAAGCCATGGTTATCTATGCAAGCATAAGGCACGATGGTAAAAACTGGGTGGTTGAAAATGACCACTTCAGGGTTGAAGCTTCAACCCTTGATGAAATTGATGAAAAGGTTAGAGATGCGGTGAGAGAGAAAACACCAGAGGCCCGTGGGCAGAAGGTTCAGGTCTACATGGCATATGATAACTATGCCATCCCCCAGTGGATAAGACAGTATAGTTCTCATTATTTTGACAGAGTGATCGAGTTTTAAAATAATCTTTGAAGGGAGGTATAAATGGCACAATACCCAGAGAGAAAATGGTATACAGGTATGCTAAGTACAGAAGACTGGTGGGCAGTCTGGATTGCTGTGGGTTTCTTCTTTATTTCATTATTAAATATCTGGGGAATTGATCTTGTTGGCTGGATGACTTATCCTACAAAATGGGTTTTCAGTCCACCTGAAGGTGGAAAGGGTGCCATTGGTCATGCCTTTTACGCCCTTGGTAAAAAATACAGTGTTACTGCAAAGGGGTTCTATAAGGGACTTGGCTGGTGGAGTGTTATATGGTCCTATGTGATATTCGGTGCTGCTCTTACTATCGGTGCAGCCTCAATGAAATGGAACGTCAAAAAATTTATAGGTGGCTTTACCATTATCTACTTCATGACAATCGCTACATGGTTCATTGGGCACCATGCCTTTATCGCTGCCACAAAGGTTAACATGCACAAGTATGGACTGAACTTTGCCCTTAACCTTGGTGGAGGTGGATCTTTCATTCTTGCCCTGATTGTTGGGCTGATTATAGGAAATTTCTTCAAGGGGTTTGCCAGTTATCTGAGTGAAGCAGCCAAACCAGAGTGGTATATCAAGACTGCTATAGTTACACTTGGCGTCAAATTAGGGTACCTTCCTATTAAACTCTCAGCCATGTCCCAGAAGTTAGGAAAAGAGGCAGCAGGGCTTACCTTTGACCTCTTTGTGGCAGGTGCAGCAGCCACTGTGGTGGCCTATCTCATATTCTGGCCAGGGGTTTATGTGATATCAAGAAAGATATTCAAACTGCCAAGAAAGACTGCGGCTGTGCTTGGCTCAGGAATATCCATATGTGGTGTTTCAGCAGCAGTGGCTACAGGTGGTGCTGTGAGGGCAAAACCAGTTGTCTCCATCATGGTATCAGCCCTTGTTGTTGTATGGGCAGTGATTGAGCTCGTCATATTGCCAGGATTCTTTACACACGTATGGCCTGGCACAAAGGACCCTCTTGTAGCAGGTGCCTCCATGGGTATGGCTGTCAAAACAGATGGTGCTGATGCTGCAGCAGGTGAACTCCTTGATGAGTTCATGAGAACAAAGATTGAGGTGGAGACAAATGGTGCTGTAAAATGGCCAGAGGGTATTATTACTGCCAGTGCAGTTATGACAAAGGTATGGATTGATATGTTCATCGGTATCTGGGCCTTTGTACTTGCCCTGATCTGGGTGTATAAATTTGAACGACGAGAAGGAGAGAGGGTACCTGCCTCCGAGGTCTGGCACAGATTCCCTAAATTTGTTATTGGTTATTTCTTCTGCTGGTTCTTCCTCCTTGCAATATACTTTGGCCCGGGACAGTCTGGAGCACCAGAGGCTATGCCCTTCCTGAAGACTGTCAAGGCAGGTGCTGTGCCTGTGGAAAAGGGAATGAGAAAGCTCTTCTTCATGCTCACCTTCATGAGTCTCGGAATTATTACAGATTTCAAAAAACTCCGTGAGGCACAGTTTGGCAAGATGGTATGGGTATACTTCGTGGCTCTCTTTGGATTCATTATTCCTGTTGCTATCCTGATAGGTTACCTCTTCCACCATGGAATGACTTTACCTAATATTGCCCAGTATGTAAAATAGAATATTATACGGGGTAAGAGAAAAATACTTTTTCTCTTACCCCAAAACTTAAAGGGGGTTAGTAATGTCTGAGGAGAAAAAACCAGAGGTAACTGAATCAACAGCAACGCAGTTTATCATAGTAAGGGATAAATCAGGTAAGGAATTCGTTTGTAGAATAACTGACCTGAAGGACCCTTCCCAGCTCACAGAGGAAGAAAAAAAACGCTGTTATGAAAATATAGAAGATGCAATGAAGGAGATGGAATAAAAAAACAAGGAGAGGGGTTACCCTCTCCCTTATTCTTGTCATGACCCCGGAAACAATAATATATTTTTTGACAGCTTTCGTTATACTCTATATGTATATGGTCAGAAAGAAAGGACTTGACCGATTAAGTCCTGACACATTCCCTGAGTTTGAAAAGGCAATATTTTTCCAGTTCAAAAGACTTCTTGATACTGCCTATGAAAGAATGCTTTACCTGTCAGGTGTTTTTTTTCTTTTAGGGATAATCACACTCTTTCAGCTTCCGCCCAACACAAAGTTGATAACCTATATAGCCCTTGTAGGACTCTTTATCTATAACATTCCACCCAGGAACAGGATTTTTCAGTTCCTTGATGCCTTTGATCTGGATATAAAGACCCTTAAAAAAAGAGGTGTTAAACTCTGACCCCTTCTGGATTTTACTTCCCAAATGGGCAAACAGGATAACGGCAATCCTTACAGTTAAGACATAGCCCTCCGTGCCCCATCTCTGCAAGTTCTTCCCTGCCTATATACTCACCAGCAAGTAGCCTTGGGAGCACGAGGTCAAAGATGGTGGTTTTATGATACATTCCACAGGCAGGGATTCCAAGGATTGGGGTTAATGTCGAGTGTTTAGTGTTGAGTGTTGAATTATCCCCTCCTGACTGCTGACTGTTGACTTCTGAATCTTCAAGATATGCCACTAAAAACATGGCTCCAGGAAGCACTGCTGAACCATAGTACATCTCTTTTACTCCAATGTTTCTGATGGCAAACCTTGTTACATCATCAGGATCAACTGACATCCCACCCGTGGTTATTAGCAGATCAGCACCTGTTTCAATAAGCTCCCTTAATCTTGTCTCTATGTAACCTGCATCATCAGGGACGTAATAGATTCCCACTATCTCACCATCAAATTGCTCTATCTTTCTCTCAATTATTGGTGCAAAGGCATCCTTTATTCTGCCGTAATAGATTTCGTTACCAGTAATTACCACTCCAGCCCTTGGCCTGCGCAATTCTTTGACCTCTATAATCCCCTCACCTACCACTGCTGACTCCTGAGTGTCAATACCACTGCTGACTCCTGACTTCTGACTCCTGACTATATTAACTGCCTCTTCCACCAATGCCTTCTTGACCACCAGGGGTATTGCCCTTGTACCTGCCACTATCTGTCCCTTTTTTACAAGGGTATTACTATGCAGTGTTGCACACATAACCTCACCAAGCATGTTAAATGCCTTTAAACGTTCTGCATCTATCTTCAAAAGTCCATCTCGTGAAGCTATGATATTTATCTTTCCTTCCTTTGGTTCCCCCTGTATTTCAACTCCTTCACCCATCAGTGCAATGGCAAGTTGATAGGCTGCATCATCCTCATGCATTTCATCCTGGGTAATGTTCAATACAAATAGCCTCTCTTTACCAAGCCTCTGAAGATGACATAGGTCTTCTTTTTTTATTACATGCCCTTTCTTAAATGCTCTACCCTTGAACTCTCCCTGTCTTATCTCGGTGATGTCATGGGCCAAGACCATGCCTATTGCCTTTTCCAGAGGTATGGTCTTGAAATTACCTTTATTCACTCTGTCGCTTATTTCACACATAGGTCTCCTCCTGTATAAACTTTTTTTGATTCTCTTGTTTTTTTATACAAAGAGGCATCAAAATCATGTCACATAAAAAAACCGGAAGATTAAAAGATATCATGGCTTACCACCTTCTTTTATTATCCTCACTAAAAACTTTTTGAATCTGTTATCTGCTATCATTTTCAACTCATCCTCGAGTTTTGCGTATTCCCTCAAAAACCTTCTTGCATTATCTGTTAAAGTGGCACCACCACCATCACGTCCGCCCACCCTTCTCTCAACAAGCTTTATTCCCAGTCTCTCCTCCATTGCTTTTATATAACTCCATGCTTTACGATAGGATATATTTATCTCTTTAGCTGCACGATTTATAGAACCATATCTGTCTATTGCCTGCAAAAGAAACCTTCTTCCCCTTCCAAAGACAGGCTCTCCATCCACCTCAATCCATATCTTTGACTTAATTTTCATT
>JALUSH010000084.1 GCA_027016675.1 Thermodesulfovibrio sp. | reverse complement strand
TATTGAGAGAAACAAGAGCTATCTGCTATAATTATTTACTTAATTTTTTAGAAACACTGGAGGGGCGTAGGAGGCTTTACTGCCGGTGTAGCTCAGTTGGTAAGAGCATGCGGCTCATATCCGCAGAGTCGGGGGTTCGAATCCCTCCACCGGCACCAAATTCCCCATCCTGCCATGTTTTGTTATAGAATAATATTATGAAAGCGCTGTTCGAGAAATTTTTAGTCCATTTTCGCGTATTTAATCCCTGGGTCATGGCTATAGTAATAATTCTGGGCTCAGAGATTATATCCGCAATAATGAACACCATACTCAGCTTTGTATGGTGGGGAGAATTCTCTAAGGACCTCATTATGATAGGTGTAATAGATGCATTTATTGTACCCCTCTGCCTGATGCCACTGGTCTTTCAGTTCGCGAAAACCCTTAGAAGCAGTTTTGATCTTCAAAAAATGAACAAAATACTTGAAGAGGAACTCCTTCACAGAAGAGCCGTTGAAAGAGAATTAAGGGAATCTCGTGAGCAACTTCTAAGACTATCTGCCCATCTTCAAACCTTAAGGGAAAAGGAACGGGCAAGGATTGCAAGAGAGGTTCATGACGAACTGGGACAATCTCTTACAGCCATTAAGATGAATCTGGGATGGCTAAAGAACCAGCTATCCAATATAGATGATACCCTTTTTAAAAAAGCCAACGACACCGTAAACCTTTTAGATGATACCATACGGATTGTAAAGAGGATTTCTACAGAATTAAGACCCCCGTTACTTGATTATCTTGGTCTTGGTGCTGCAGTGAAATGGCAAACAGAAGAATTTGAGAAACACAGTGGGATTGAATGTACTCTGGAGATAACTCCAGAGGATATCGTTTTAGACCAGCCTCTTTCCATTGATCTGTTCAGGATCCTGCAGGAAGGACTGACAAATGTGGCCAAGCATTCTAGGGCAACTAATGTAAAGGTGTCTTTAAAACAAAATAAAAAGGAAATCTCACTTATAATAGAAGACAATGGCAGGGGATTTGATACGAATAATTCTTACAGACCCACATCCCTCGGTATTATCGGGATAAAGGAACGTGTGGAATTCTGGGGTGGTAATTTTGAAATAAAAAACAGGGGAAAAGGGGGCACATTACTTAAAATTACTATCCCATTAAATACTGAGGAGGGAACAGATGACGAAGGATAAAAAAACCCTTTCAATATTAATTGCTGATGATCATTCCGTTGTAAGAGCTGGACTAAAACAGATACTGAATGACCTCTCAAGAGTAATCAGTATTGATGAGGCAAAAGATGGCAATGAAACCGTAGAGAAGGCATGTTCAAGGGATTATGACATCATAATCCTCGATATCGCAATGCCCGGTATCAATGGTCTGGATGCACTGAAAGAAATCAAAAAATGTCGACCTGACAGCGTGGTACTTGTACTCAGCATGTATCCTGAAGAACAGTATGCTGTAAGGGTATTAAAGGCCGGAGCCGCAGGTTATCTGACCAAGGAGAGTGCCCCTGACGAACTTATTGACGCCATAGAGCGGGTAATCGAGGGCAAGAAATACCTGAGTGACTCCATGGCAGAAAGGATTCTTGTAGAGATAGACCCAAGCCATAAAAAACCACATTACATGCTCTCTGACCGTGAGTTTCAGGTTCTCTGCATGCTTGCATCTGGAAGAACACTGTCTGATATAGCAGAAGAGTTATCCCTTAGTGTAAAAACCGTTAGCACATATAAATCACGTATATTTGAAAAAATGGGCTTTAAAAACAATGCAGAACTTATTAAATATGCCCTCAAACATAATCTGATATACATAAACAGTGTTGATAAATGATTTATTTTTAAATCTATGTTAAAATACTTAAGACCTGTAAACCAGAAAAAATTAGGCATAGTGTTTTGATTTACCCAAGCGCTGGATAATACTCTCTTTTATACAGGAGGTATAGATGTTAGAGATAAAATATGACTCTCAAGGGCTTGTGCCTGCAATAATACAGGATTATGAATCTGGAGAGGTCTTAATGATGGCCTATATGGATGTAACAGCCCTCAAGAAGACCATTGAAACAGGATTTACCCATTTCTGGTCTCGTTCACGAAAGAAATACTGGAAAAAAGGAGAGACATCAGGACATGTCCAGGAGGTCAAAGAGGTACTGATTGATTGTGATGCTGACACCCTTTTAATCAAGGTGATACAACACGGCCCTGGTGCCTGTCATACAGGACACAGAAGCTGTTTTTATCGCAATATTGAAGGTGCAGAGATATCAAAAAAGGTCTTCTCTGAAGAGGAGGTCTACGGAAGAAAAGAATGATTGAAGAGCTTTATCATACTGTATTGGACCGGAAAAACAATCCGCTGGAAGAGTCCTACACCTGTTCCCTTTTCAATCAAGGGAAGGATACAATACTGAAAAAGGTCTCAGAAGAGGCTACTGAGGTAATCCTCGCCTCTAAATCAATGGATAAAGAGGCGACTGTATATGAACTGGCTGACCTGTTTTATCATATCCTTGTATTAATGGTAGAAGATGGCATTGAACCTTCAGATGTCTATAAAGAATTGAGAAGACGCATGAATAACAAACAGGGAGGTTAAGATGGATTGCATATTCTGTAAAATTGCCCAAAAAGAGATTCCATCGAAGATTGTCTATGAAGATGATCAGGTTGTTGCCTTTGAGGATATCAATCCGCAGGCACCTGTACACATACTAATAATCCCACGAAAACATATACACAACAATCTTGCCATTTCAGAAGAGGACGCATCCCTGATAGGGCACCTTTTCCTAATTGCAAACAAGATAGCCTCTGAAAAAGGGATTGCGGAAAGGGGATTCAGAACCGTTATGAACTGTAATGCTGAGGCAGGCCAGACTGTATTCCATGTGCATCTCCACCTTCTTGGTGGAAGACCCATGAAATGGCCTCCTGGATAATCAAAGACTTCAAGATGGAGCTTCCCTGTATAATAAATAAAAAAACCCTCTGGCAGGGCAACTTTCTAAAAAGCCTTATAATTGAATACAAAGACCACAGGGGAAAGATAATTCCATGGGAGGCATTTCAGCGTGTTGGCGTAAAGGGCATTGTGGCAGTTGTTCCTTTTACTGAGGATAACCGGGTTGTGCTGGTAAAGCAGTTCAGGCCACCGGTGGAACGATTTGTAGTAGAGTTTCCAGCAGGGCTTAATGACAGGGATGAGCCTCTTGTTACCGTTGCACAACGTGAACTGCTTGAGGAAACGGGCTACTATTCTGAGAAGATTGTAAAAATAGCTGAGGGGCCACTTTCCTCAGGTGCATCAACAGAGATTTTAACAGTTTTTTTAGCAACAAAATGTATAAATACACAGGGTCAGAGATTGGACGATGTGGAAAACATAGAGGTAATAACACTGTCCATTAATAACTTTTATGAATCCCTCTTTTCTCTCCAGAAGGAAGACACATATATAGATCTGAAGATACCCGGGCTTTTCGAGATCGCCAGGAGGCATTGTAGTGAGTCTGGTAAATAAGTTCAGATTAATAAACTTTGTCATTATCTTTTCTTTTTTAGGTGCTGTATTATTATCATACAAGACAAATACAGGTGTCTTTCAGAAAACGAATGAACTTGCAAACATAACAAAGGAACTGGACTTCCTCACTTCTCTTAAAACTACTTTGACCAATCTAAATCTCCACCTCAACAATTATATTAAAGACCACTCCATGCAAGAGAAGGAAAATATCCTAAAAAACTTCCAAGAGTTGGAACAGCTAATTGTAAGGACAAAGGATTTTAAACTTGATGAAGATGAAATGAAGATGGTTTCTTATTTAAGAGAGAATATTAGCAGGTTTGCAGGCTATGTAAACAACATAATTTCAAAACCTGAAAAAACTTCTTATTACTATACACTTAAGGAAGAATTATTTAAAAAGGTTTCAGAGGATATCAATAAACACTGGTTAGAGGATATAGAAAAAGTCTCCAGAGTTCAGGCTGAGTCAAAAAAGACATCTGAAAGGATCTTTCCTGCATATATTGTCCTTTTGTTATCTCTGCTGATTATTGCATTTACTATCAACAGGATAATATCCAAAAGGATAATCAAGCCACTAAAGATCGTAACAGACGAAAGCACATATCTTGCAGGTGGAGACCTTGACAGAAGAATAACTATTAAAACAGGTGATGAAATTGAAACCCTTGCAGATAATCTTAATAAAATGGCTGAAGGACTGAAAGAAAAGATTGAAGCACTTGAACATGCTGTTAAGAAAGAACAACGAGTGGTAAGGGAACTTGCAATATTAAATGAATTTATGGGGTTTATTTCATCTGAAGTTGAGATTGATACCATTTTAATCAGATTTGCAGAACGGTCAAGGGATCTCCTGAAAGCCAAATATTCTGCACTGTATATGATAGAGGAAGGTAGTGGTATAAGATTTTATAGCACCGATAAAACTCTCAGCAGAGATTTGCTTGATGATTTTATCTTTAAAAATGATGCTTTGAATACAAACATAGATCTGCTTCAGATAAAGAGAGATAATAACCTGCAGATCAAGCTCAACAATGAATCATATTTAAAGAATATGATTCTTGTCCCGGTGGGCTCCACAGGAGATCTGAAATGTATACTGATTCTATTTAATAAGGAAGGTGGTTTTACACAGGAGGATGAGGATAGCATCTTCAGTTTCAGCTTTCAGGCATTCCAGACCATATCCCTTCAGTATGAGCTTGCAAGGCTTGCCACCACAGATGGATTGACAGGTCTGTACAATCACAGGATGTTCCAGGAACGGCTCGATGAGGAGTTAATCAGGGCAAAACGTTACAAGAGAAAACTCTTTATCATGATGATTGATATTGATCATTTCAAGCGTTTCAATGACACCTATGGCCATCAAACAGGTGACGAGGTTTTGAAAACCGTAGCCCGACTGATAAAAGGCAATCTCAGAAACATCGATTTCCCTGCCCGATACGGTGGTGAAGAGTTCATCATAATACTTCCTGAGACAGAATGCAATGATGCCCTGATGGTTGGTGAACGATTGAGAAAACTCGTGGAGAATTATTCTTTCTTTGTAAACGAAAATGAAAAGGCCAGGATTACTATCAGTGTAGGGATTTCATGTTATCCAGGAGATTCAATGGACAAAACAGAACTTATAAAGATGGCCGATGAGGCGCTCTATTATGCAAAAAAGATGGGTAGAAACAGGGTATATCTTTACGGTGATATAAAGAAGGTATAGGAGAACAGAAGAGTGGTATGGAATAGTCAAGTTCTCTATATTACTGGACCTGGGCATAGAAAACCATGAAAGCAACTGTTCCTTTGAAAATAATAAAGGTTTCTGATAATGGTATTGAAGAGTTTGACGATATTGTAGCATCAGAAAAGCGTCTGAGGATAAAGGTCAATGGTGTGGATGTTATAAAACTATTCTGTTCTCCTGTCATGATAAGAGAACTCGTTGTAGGATTCTTTATGACAGAAGGGCTGATCAAGGGCAGTTTCTGTGCTGAACGCATGTCTATAGAGTACGGAGAGGAGATTGTTGTTGATATCCCGGCAGAGGGTGAGGTATCACTTGAAGGCAGCACCATCACCTCTGGCTGTGTGGGAGGTGTAACCTTTGAACATTCTGAGGCCAGGATAGAGGTCAGAAAAGACCTTCACATATCAAAGAACCAATTACGGAATCTATTCACAAAATTCCAGAAGGCATCAAGCCTGTATAATCAGACAGGATGTATTCATAGTGCTGCTGTATCGGATGGTAAAGAGATAATAGTGCTTGCTGAAGACATTGGCAGACATAATGCTGTGGATAAGGCAATCGGTTATTGCATACTTGAAAACATAGGCCTTGATGACAAGATCATGCTTGTAAGTGGCAGACTATCCTCTGAGATGGCATCAAAATGTTCAAGATGGGCAATACCAATAGTTGCAAGCAGGACAGCCCCTACCGAAAGGGCGGTTAAGCTGGCTCTTAAACGAGGAATTACAATGATAGGTTTTATGAGAGGCACACGATTCAATATATACAGTGGGCCAGAGAGGATACTTTTTTAACTCAATTCATTGCTATTTTCATCAATTGAATATTTCGAAAGCCTGTGTCTCAGGGATCTGAAGCTTATGTTCAATAACCTGGCAGCATCTGTTTTAACACCGGATGTAAGTTCCAGCGCCCTTCTCAGATAATTTTTTTCAATAGACTCAAGGATTGCATCAAGGTCTACACCCTGGTGGGTCAACTCAGGAAGACCCTGAGGAAAATGCCTGTAATCTCTTACCTCAGGGGGGATATCCTCAGGAAGAATTATCTCTCTTTCCAGCAAAAGGACTATCCGTTCAATGACATTCTCCAGCTCCCTCACATTTCCCTTCCATTCATAATTGATCATCATCTTCATAGCCTCTGGAGAAAACCTCACCCTCTCGGCCTTGTTTTTTCTCAGGAAATGCTCTATAAGCAGGGGGATGTCTTCCTTCCTCTCCCTCAGAGGTGGGATATGCACAGGGATAACATTTAAACGGTAGAAGAGGTCTTCACGAAAATTACCCTTTTCTATCTCTGCCTTCAAATTCCTGTTTGTTGCAGCGATTATCCTGACATCCACTGTTATATCAGAAGTGCTTCCCAGTCTTCTGAAAGTCCCTGTCTCTATCACTCTAAGAAGTTTTGCCTGCAGTGTAATTGGCATCTCAGCAATCTCGTCAAGCAAGATGCTTCCTTCATTGGCAACCTCAAAGAGCCCTTCCTTGTTGGTGGATGCCCCTGTAAAGGCACCTTTCATGTAACCAAACAGTTCACTTTCCAGCAGTCCCTCTGGAAGGGTAGCACAATTTATAGCTACAAATCTTTTCTTTGCACGGGGGCTGAGATTGTGTATTGCCCGTGCTACCAGTTCCTTGCCCGAGCCACTCTCACCTGTTATCAACACATTGGAATTGTTCTGGGCTATCTTGGGTATGGAATGTAGAAGGGCCTGCATGTTAGGGCTTTTGCCTATAATATTTTCAAGCCTGTAGGATGTCCTGATCTGCTCCCTCAGTATCTCTATCTCTTTCCTGAGACGTTTTTTCTCAAGTGCCCTGTTTATAACGATCCTGATCTCATCATTCTTGAATGGTTTGTTTATATAATCGTATGCGCCCTGTTTCATGGCCTCTATGGCATCCTCGTTTGTCCCAAAGGCTGTTATCATGACAACAATCGTTTCAGGGTCTGTTTCTTTTGCAGCCTTTAATACATCAAACCCATCTGCCCCTGGCATCTTTATATCTGTAATAATAAGATCAAAGTGATGAGCATTTAGAAGATTTATTGCCTCCTTACCTGAAAAGGCAGAGGTTACATTAAATCCTTCTGCCTCAAGAAGGATCCTTAACACCTCGTTCATACTCTTTTCATCATCAACTACAAGTATCTTTTCCATACTTATTATGTTTTCCTTGCATCAACTGGTATTGTTATTATAAATTCTGTTCCCTGTCCTTCTTCAGATACAACCTCTATTTTACCTTTATGTTCTTCAACTATTCTATATGCAATCGCAAGGCCAAGCCCTGTACCCTTATCTTTTGTACTATAAAAGGGATAAAATATTTTATCGATTTCTTCCTTTTTTATGCCTGTACCGTTATCTTTTATCCTGATTTCAATACTGTGGTCAGCCCTTTTAAGGCTGACATGGATATGTCCCTCCTTTTCAGAAACAGCCTCTATGGCATTCAACAGGAGATTCCAGAGCAACTGTCTGATCTTCTGTTCATCAGCTATTATATTTATATTTTCCTGAACATCCTTATGAAAGGTTATATCTTCCTGTATTGTTTTATGCATATCTATCAGTTCATTTATAATATTGCTCAGATTGAATCGCGCAAACTCAGCAGGTTTGGGATTGGAATAAGTTAAAAAATCTGCAACAATTTTGTTTAGTCGTTCCATCTCATTAATGGCTATCTCCATGAGACGGTTCATTGTCTCAGCAGGCAGGCTCCCTTCCTTCAACATCTCAAAGGAACTCTTAATTGATGCCAGTGGATTTCTTAATTCATGGGCTATGCTTGCAGATAGTTGTCCAATGGCCGCAAGTTTTTCTTTCCTCTTGATCTCTTCTTCCATTTTTATTATTGCTGTAACATCCTGAAATGTGCCTATGTATCCTACAGTATGTCCTTCAGAGTTCTTATAGAGGGAGATGTTCATACCAATATATTTTGTATTGTTATTATTGGTTATCATTCCTTCATGTCTGCCTGGAACAAGGGGAAGGCTCAGAAATGGAAATATCCTGTTTATGTACTTAAGTGAAACATCCTGGCGTTTAAATCCGGTTATTACTTCAGCTGCAGCATTGAATAGATATATCCTTCCTTCAGCATCTGTGGTAAAGAGCCCACTTGGAATATTTTCAATCACCTCAGAATGAAATCGCGATAATTCTCGTAAATCAACATCCTTTTTCTGAAGAGACTCTGATGCCTTCTCCAGTCTTGAAACAACGTAACCCATCAGGTATGCCGTGAAAAACAGGCCAGTAATATTAACAAAGATGTTGTATAAAAAGTCTGTTACCTTATAAGATGTATTATAGCTAATAGGTATCACCTTGTAGAACTGCAGATCTATGATAGTTCCATACAGAATGGCAGTAGCTGTCGCAATGATCATCCCACCGCGTCTTCCAAGGATCATTGTAGCTCCTATAGTCAATAAGATATTTAGAAAAGAAAACCAGCTTTCAATACCGCCTGTCAGTACTATCAATGACTCTATCAAAATGATATCGATGAGGAACTGAAAATATATGAATATATTTAAAAGTCTTTGCTTTATCAATCTTAGTCGGAGCAAACCTATATAGATAAGGCTGAGAACAAATACCATTAATATCCATATATAGACAAGAACCTGGCTTTTTGATGTGGTTATGCCAATATTGAAGAATATCTGAAGGCCTGCAATAAGCGTTGATAGAACAACCCTGATAGATGTTAGTATGTAAAGACTCTTTGTCTTCCTGGTTATTACCTCTGTATACTGGTGGTTTGTGACATTGCTATTGGTCATTCATAATTTATCACTGCGTAGTTATTTAATAAGCTCACCCATCTTGAATATGGGCAGATACATTGCCACAATTATAAAACCGACTGTACCACCAAGGAATACCATCAAGAAGGGCTCAATAAGTGATGTAAGTGTAGATACAGCTGCATCAACTTCATCATCATAAAAATCAGCTATCTTGCCAAGCATGGCATCCAGGGCACCTGTTGCCTCACCAACAGCAATCATATGATTAACCATCGGAGGAAAGACCTTTGCCTTCATAAGAGGGTCAGATATGGTCTTACCCTCAGACACAGCTGTTCTGACTTCATATATAGCCTTTTCTAAGACCTTGTTGCCTGCTGTTTTTGCTGTAATCTCCAGACCATCAAGTATAGGAACCCCACTGCTTGTCAGTGTACCAAGGGTTCTTGTAAATTTGGCAATAGCAGCTTTTAGAATAATATTGCCGAACACTGGTGCCTTGAGAAGAATCTTGTCAATAACAAACTTGCCCTTATCAGTTTTTCTCAGTTGTACTATAAAAACTATAAAGGCTATTATCGCACCAAGAACTATCAATCCTCCGATTCCGCTCAAAAAATCACTTATATTTATAACAATTCTTGTGGGAAGCGGAAGAATCATACCAGCACCAGTGTACATCTTTGAAAAGGTGGGCACCACGAATACCATAATGATTCCTATAACCACCACTGCAACAGCAGAGACCACAGAGGGATATACCATGGCACTCTTAACCTTCTTTTTCAACTTCATTGCCTTTTCAATATACGTAGCAAGTCTTGCCAGAATGGTATCAAGTATACCACCGGCCTCACCAGCAGCAACCATATTAACATAAAGTTCACTGAAGATCTTAGGATGTTTTCTCAGGGCATCAGCAAAGGTGGAGCCACCCTCAACATCGTTCTTTATCTGTGTAAGGATATTACCAAAGTACTTGTTTTCTACCTGGGTAGAAAGTATCTCCAGTGCCTGGACGAGGGGAAGACCTGCATCAATCATTGTAGCAAATTGACGGGTAAATACAACTATATCTTTTTCCTTGACCTTTCCGCCAAAGAGAGTCATGGATCTGGAACGTTTCTTTTCAGTAACAGCAGTTGGAACAATATTCCTTCTTCTGAGGTGCTCCATTACCTCTTCTTTTGATGAGGCAACCATCTCCCCTGACTCTATCATCCCTCTTACATTCTTTCCCGACCATTGAAAAACAGTAGCCATTTACCCTCCGTTATCTCCTGATACCATAGGATTGTTGTTTTCCCTGTCCCATGCCAGCTGGAGATGGAGCTCCCTTTTGTATCATGGCAATAAGCTCATCAGGCACTGAAGAACGTCCAATTGCATCCTCATAACTGATTATTCCTTTTGTATATAGCTCATATAATGACTGATTCATTGTCTGCATTCCATACCGTGACTGGCCTGTCTGCATCATGGAGTAGATCTGATGAACCTTGTCCTCCCTTATAAGGTTTCTTATTGCCGGGTTTGGAACCAATATCTCCACAGCAAGAACCCTTCCCCTGCCGTCCTTGCGAGGTATGAGTTGCTGGGCAATAATCCCCTCCAATACAAAGGAAAGCTGTACACGCACCTGATCCTGTTGATGAGGAGGAAACACGTCTATTATACGGTTAATCGTCTGGATAGCAGAGTTTGTATGTAGTGTTGCCAGTGTGAGGTGTCCTGTTTCCGATACCCTGAGAGCAGCCTCAATGGTTTCAAGATCCCTCATCTCACCGATCAATACCACATCGGGGTCCTGCCTCAGGATATATCTCAGGGCATCCTGGAAGGAGGCTGTATCAGCTGTAACCTCTCTCTGATTCACGAGACATCTCTTATGGGGATGAAGATATTCAATGGGGTCTTCTATTGTTATAATATGTTCATAACGCTCAGAATTTATCCTGTCTATCATTGCAGCCAGAGTGGTGGTTTTGCCAGAACCTGTTGGTCCTGTAACAAGTATGAGACCTCGAGGCTTTTTTACAAGCTCATTGATAATCTCTGGTAATCCGAGTTCCCTGAATGTCCTTATACTGAAGGGTATTGTTCTGAAGGCACCTGCAACAGCTCCTCTTTGCATAAAAATGTTTGCCCTGAACCTGCTCAGGCCTTTAACTCCAAAGGACAGGTCAAGCTCATTATTCTCTTCAAAACGGTGTTTCTGTGCATCCGTGAGAATGCTGTAACAGAGTGTCTTTGTATCAGTAGGTGTCAAAGGGGGATGGTCTATCTCTACAAGCTTACCATCAATTCTCAGCCGTGGTGGGCTTCCTGTGGTAATATGCAGGTCAGAAGCACCTTTTTCAATCATCATCTTAAGAAAATCATAGAGTGTTGCCATATCTTATCCCCTTTATATTAAGCTGTTTGAACAGTTCAAACTGTTCGAACCATCTAAATTTATTTTCAGTCTCCAAAGGAAACCCTTAGCACCTCTTCTATACTTGTAACCCCTTCCTTGACCTTGTTTAACCCACTTCTTCTGAGGGTCTTCATACCAAGCCTCATTGAGGCCCTCTTGATCTCCTGTGCCGAAGCACCCTCAAGAATCAGTTCCTTTATCTCTTCCTTTATAGGCATCACCTCATATAATGCAACCCGTCCTTTGTATCCTGAGTTGTTACATACAGGGCATCCCTTGCCTTTGTAACATTTCACTGTCCTGGCCTCCTCTTCAGTAAAACCAACATTTATAAGAGCCTGTTCAGTATAGGGATCTTCTGTTTTACAATTAGTACATATACGCCGAGCGAGTCTCTGGGCAAGAACAAGAATCACAGAGGATGAGACAAGGAACGGCTCAATCCCCATATTGAGAAGCCTAGTGATCGTACTTGGTGCATCATTTGTGTGCAAAGTACTCAGGACAAGATGACCTGTTAAGGCAGCCTTCACTGCTATTTCAGCTGTTTCAAAGTCACGTATCTCGCCAACCATTATGATATCAGGGTCCTGCCTGAGGAATGATCTAAGGGCAGCTGCGAAGGTAAGCCCTATTTCCTCTTTGGTCTGAACCTGGTTGATACCATGAAAGTTATATTCCACAGGGTCTTCCGCGGTCATGATATTTATTCCAGGTTTGTTAAGGTGGTTAAGGGCTGAATAGAGTGTGGTTGTCTTACCAGAACCGGTCGGACCAGTGACGAGGACCATCCCATAGGGTTTCTCAATTGCCTCCATAAAGTCCTTAAGCTGGTCATCCTCAAAACCAAGCTTGGTCATGTCTACCTGCAGATTGGACTTGTCCAGTATTCTCAGAACAGTCTTTTCACCAAAGAGACAGGGTAGTGTGGAGACACGAAAGTCGATCTCTCTCTTTTTGCCAAGCTTTAGTTTTATCCTTCCATCCTGGGGAAGGCGTCTTTCAGCAATATCAAGTTTTGACATTATCTTTACCCTTGAGGTAATGGCGTTTTTGATCTTTATTGGCAGATTCATTCTGTCGTAAAGCACACCATCAATCCTGTATCTGACCCTTAATACCCTTTCATAGGGCTCAATATGAATATCACTGGCACCCTCTTTAATGGCATTAATCAGGATGCCGTTTACAAGCTTTACTATTGGAGCCTCTACCTCCCTTATTATCTCTTCATCTTCAGAGTCCTCCACAGTCTCGATTGTATCCAGTGCCGTACCCACCAGCTTGTCAAACTCATTTACATCTACTGTTGGTTCAGGGGCATCAAAATCTTCATCCTCTTCATCCTCTAAATCAGCAAGAGTGAAATCCTTGGGCTGGATTATTGTAGACCCCTCTTGTTGCTGCTGTTGCTGAACAAGTGCACCTTTGCCACTGTAGTATCTTGTAATTGCCTCGACAATGGATGACTCACTGGCAACCACCACCTCAACATTGTAGCCTGTCATGAACTTGATATCATCTATTGCAAAGATGTTGGATGGATCAGCCATGGCAACCGTCAGTGTAGCTCCCACCCTTGCCACAGGTATGATAAGGTATTTCTTTGCCATATCTGCCGGGATCAACTTTATTACAGATGGGTCGATATCATAATCAGAAAGGTTGATAGCTGGAACCCCATACTGTTTACTCAAAAAGGAGACGAGCTTCTCCTCTGTAAGATATCCTAATTTTACCAGCTTCGACCCAAGCCTTCCCCCCTCCTTTTTCTGAAGGTTAAGGGCCTCTTTTAACTGAGCTTCAGTAACTAAATTAGCAGCTAAAAGTAGTTGTCCCAATTTTGCGGCCATTACTAATAAG
>JALUSH010000083.1 GCA_027016675.1 Thermodesulfovibrio sp. | reverse complement strand
GTGAATGGGTAGATGAGTGGATGAGTTGATGAGTAATTAAGGCAGAGAGGTGGTTCATCATGGCATTGATGCAATGGGATTTAAATTAAAAAAACAGAGTCTTTTCAGTCTTAAGGTGATAGAGAAGTATCTTGATGCAAGTTACTGTCGGTATTGCTATATGGCCTTCTTCACCACCTCTCGGCCTGTATGATTTGTTCTTTACAGATTCAGTCTATGGATTGAAAAAGAGAGGTTACTCTATTGAGTAATCCTGTGGTTAGCCTTATTTTTATGAGGGGCACTGCCTTGCTTCTGAGGGCTTTGGACAGATGTGATATCCGGAGGTTATATTACTATGAAACAGACAGAAATTCCTGTAGAAATAAAAAACGAGATAGAAAGGCTGGTAAAGGAACTTAACTACCACTGTTACAGGTATTATGTGCTTGACTCTCCTGTAATTTCTGATGAGGAGTATGACAGGCTTTATTTACGACTGAAAGAACTTGAGGAGAAATACAACTATGTGCTTCCTGACTCACCCACCCAGAGGGTTGGTGCTGCACCACTGGACAAGTTTGAAAAGGTCAAGCACAAGGAACCCATGCTTTCCCTTGACAATGCCTTTTCTCATGAGGATGTCCTTGAGTTCGACAGGAGAGTAAAGCGCCATCTTGGAACATCAGAGGATATTGCCTATACTGTAGAGCCAAAGTATGATGGGCTTGCAATTGAGATAAGCTATGTAAAGGGCATATTTCATAAGGCATCAACCCGTGGTGATGGTTATGTGGGTGAAGATGTAACACAGAATATTAAAACAATAAAGTCCGTTCCTCTCAAGATAGAGGGTGTTGAAAAGGTTCCAGAAGAGATAGATATCCGTGGTGAGGTCTATATGAATATAGCTGACTTTGAGGCCCTCAACAGGGAAAGAGAGCTGAATGGAGAACCCCTGTTTGCAAATCCGCGGAATGCTGCAGCAGGCTCTGTAAGACAGCTTGACCCTTCAATCACTGCATCCAGAAAGCTCCACCTGGCCTGCTATGGGCTTGGCTATGTGAAAGGCGTATCCTTTTCATCACAGATGGACTTTATTGAATGGTTGAAACAGGCCCGCTTCCCCACTCCCTATTTCGTTAAAATGGCAGGAAGTATCAAAGAAGTTGTTGAAATCCTTAAAGAAATAGAGCAAACCCACACCTCCTTCCCCTTTGAGGCTGATGGAGCTGTAGTAAAGGTAAATGATTTTGAACTGCAGAAACGACTTGGTGTTAAGACAAGGGAACCACGGTGGGCAATAGCCTACAAATTTCCAGCCCATCAGGGAACAACAAGGATACTCCAGATCATACCCAGTGTGGGAAGAACAGGGGTTGTAACGCCTGTGGCTATCCTGGAGCCAGTGCAGATAGGAGGGGTCACTGTATCCCGTTCTACACTGCACAACTGGGACGAAATAGAAAGAAAGGACATTCGCGTAGGTGACACTGTAGTGGTTGAACGGGCTGGTGATGTAATACCCCATGTTATTATGGTGATTAAAGAAAAACGAACAGGCAAAGAAAGAAAGGTCTCCATACCTGAGCACTGTCCTGAATGCGGCTCAAGGGTGGTAAGAGAGGAAGGAGAGGTGGCTGTCAGATGTGTGGGGCTTAACTGCCCTGCCCAGGTGATGGAGAGGATAAGGCATTTTGCATCAAGGGATGCCATGGATATCGAGGGGCTTGGAGAAAAGAATGTTGAATTACTCTACGAAAAAGGACTTATAAGACATTTTGTTGATTTGTATAGATTAAAAAAAGAGGATCTCCTGGGTCTGCCACGGTTTGCTGAAAAATCTGCCCAGAACCTTATTAATGCAATTGAAAGAAGCAAAAAAACCACCCTTGCAAGGTTTCTCTATGCAATCGGTATACTCCATGTGGGAGAGTTTACAGCAAAGCTTATAGCAAAGCATTTCAGAAAGCTGGAAGACCTGTACTCTATCTCTCCGGACAAACTATCCTCAATACCACAGATTGGCGACAAGATCGCCAGGGCAGTGTCTGAATTTTTCAATGACAAAGAAAATATTAACACCCTTGAAACATTAAAGAAGCTGGGGCTATCAATAACAAATCCTGATTATGAAGGTGACAGGAAGCCCCTGAAAAGACCCCTGGAGGGCCTCACCTTTGTAATTACAGGTACACTGCCAAGACCAAGGAAGGAGGTTGAGGAGATGATAGAGGCAGCAGGCGGCCATGCCTCTTCCTCTGTATCTAAAAGCACAAGTTATCTTGTTGTTGGAGAGGCTCCAGGCTCAAAGCTTGAAAAAGCCAGAAGTCTGGGAGTAAAAACAATAACCTATGATGATTTAATGGAGATGTTGAAGTCATGAGGATCGAATCGTACAACTTCGGTAGAATCAGAGTTAACAACACCGAATACACCTCAGATGTTATTATCTTTCCTGACAGAGTACTGCATCCCTGGTGGAGAAAGGAGGGTCACTTTCTGCATATGGAAGATCTTACCGAGGTGTTAAGCTACAGCCCTGATACTTTAATAATAGGCACTGGATACTCAGGTGTAATGAGAGTTCCCGAAGACCTGGTAAAAAAACTCCGTTCAATGGGGATTAATGTGACAGTTCAAAAAACCACAGAAGCAGTTAAAACATTTAATTCCAGTGCATCATCAAGAAAGGTAGCAGCACTTCATCTTACATGTTAAAACAATCATGCTGTTTTCTACGTATCTTTATTGACAGTTTTTTTGGGAGAACACGTCCCCTTTGCCTGTGCAGCTCAGGTGGGAACCCCCAGTTTTGGAAGTATCACAGTCTGCAAAAGTATCCATAGCACTACAATAGCAGCTATTATAAGAATGTCACTCATCAGCTTTTTGCACCTTTCCCTGTTTCAGCCTTTCTTTCCTCGTAATCAATAAACTCGATAACCGCAAGGGGAGCCTGATCCTTCAGCCTGTTTCTTGTTCTTACAATTCTCAGGTAACCACCATTGCGGTCAGCAAACCTTGGTGCAATCTCACTAAAAAGCTTGGATACTGCAGCCCTGTTGGGTACATAGGAAAGGGCGATCCTCCTGGCATGAAGATCTCCCCTTTTACCAAGGGTAACCATCTTTTCTGCCATAGACCTTATGGCCTTTGCCTTTGCTACAGTGGTCTCAATCCTTTCATGGATAAAAAGATTAACAAGAAGGTTTCTGAAAAGGGCCTTCCTCTGGTTAGTGGTTCTTCCAAAATGTTTTTTCTTCACTCTATGTCTCATTGTTCATTTAACCTCCTGTTCCTGGTACTTCTTCAGCAGATCCGTATCTATCTTCATACCGAAACTGAGTCCCATACCTTTCAGTATCTCTTTTATCTCATTCAAGGATTTTCTCCCGAAGTTCTTGGTTTTCAACATCTCATGTTCTGTCTTCTGAACAAGATCAGCTATGGTCTTGATATTTGCATTCTTAAGACAGTTATAAGACCTTACAGATAATTCAAGCTCCTCCACAGACTTCAACAGATTCCTGTTAAACTCACCCTCACCCTGTTCCTTCTCCTGTGAAGACTCACCACTATCTGCCATCACCTCGTTCTCAGACTCTTCAAAGATGAAGAAGTCAAGGTGATCTATCAGGATGTTTGCTGCCTTTGTTATAGCTGATTTCGGATGAATGCTCCCGTCGGTCCAGACCTCAAGTATCAGCCTGTCATAATCCGTGGAGCCACCGACCCTTGCCTTCTCCACCCAGAAGTTCACCTTTTTTATAGGGCTGTATACAGCATCAATTGATATTATATCCACAGGCTGGTCATCCTCTTTATTGGCATCTGCTGGAACATATCCTCTACCTTTTGTTACATAAAGTTCAGCATGAAACTCTGCGTCTTTGTCAACAGTAGCAATTGGCAGATCAGGTGTGAGCACCTCAAGGTTTGCCTCACACTGGATATCAGCACCAGTGACATCCTTTGGACCAATTACATCTATCCTGGCCACTCTTTTACCATCCCCGTGCATCTTGAATCTTATCTTTTTAAGATTCAGGATCAGGTCTACCATATCCTCTTTAACACCATCAGCTATGGAAAACTCATGTAGCACACCGGGAATTCTGACCTGGGATATAGCTGCACCCTCTATTGAAGATAACAACACTCTTCTAAGAGAATTACCAAGTGTTGTGCCATAACCTCTCTCCAGTGGTTCAACAATCAGCCTACCGTATGTATTTGTAAGGGTATCTTCATCAAAAACTATTTTCTTGGGAAACTGAAAGCCTCCTCTTTGTACTGTCATAGGGCCTCCTTAATATCTTTTTATTACTAACCCCCATGCCAATAGTGGCATAACGGATGGAAAGAACATCTTCTATATAAATCCTACAGCTTACTTGGAATAAAGCTCTACTATTAAGCTCTCCTTCACATCCAGAGGGATCTCTTCTCTTGCAGGCACATTCAAAACCCTTCCTCTGAATTCCTGGGGACTGAGTTCAAGCCATGTGGGAACTCCTCTATGTTCAACCTTGGAAATATTCTCCTCAATAAAAGGTATCTTGCGGCTCTCTTCCTTGACCTCAATCATATCACCTGCCTTCACTCTGTAAGAGGGTATATTAACCACCTTACCGTTAACCTTAATATGTCCATGATTTACTAACTGTCTTGCCTGTCTTCTGTTTGCAGCAAAGCCAAGTCTATAAACAATATTATCAAGCCTCAGTTCAAGGAATTGAAGCAGGAGTTCACCAGTAACACCCTTTTTCTTCTGCGCCTCTTCAAAATAACGGCGGAACTGTCTCTCTAGCACCCCATATATCCTCTTCACCTTCTGTTTTTCTCTCAACTGAATACCATAATCACTTATCTTTGTTCTGGAGGTACCGTGCTGCCCTGGTGGGTACTTGCGTCTCTCAAAGGCACATTTATCTGTATAGCATCTGTCACCTTTAAGAAAGAGCTTTTCACCTTCCCTTCTACAAAGTCTGCAGAGGGCATCTCTGTATCTTGCCATTACACTCTCCTCCTTTTAGGTGGCCTGCAACCATTATGTGGAACAGGAGTAACATCCTTTATTATATTCACATCAAGCCCTGCTGCCTGTATAGCCCTGATCGCTGATTCCCTGCCGGCACCAGGCCCTTTAATATAGACATCAATCTGCCTCATGCCCATATCCATTGCCCTTTTTGCAGCTGTTTCAGCAGCAAGCTGGGCAGCATAGGGAGTACCCTTACGGGATCCCTTAAAACCAAGGCTCCCAGCACTCACCCATGTAATTACATTCCCGTTTTTATCAGTAATCGTCACTATTGTATTATTAAAAGAGGTCTTTATATGGGCAACCCCATAGGGAACATTCTTTTTCTCCTTGCGTGGTCCTCTTCGCCTTCTTGCCATGGGTTATTTTCCTCCTTTCCTTTTGCCCGCCACTGTCTTCTTGGGCCCCTTTCTTGTCCTTGCATTGGTTCTTGTCCTCTGCCCTCTTACAGGCAGGCCCATTTTATGTCTCAGCCCGCGGTAGCAACCTATATCCATAAGTCTTTTTATATTCATTGCAATCTCTTTTCTTAACTCACCCTCCACCTTGTAATCACGTTCGATAACCCCCCTGATCTTCACTATGTCCTCATCTGTAAGATCCTTCACCCTGATATTCGGATTGACACCAGTCTCTGCAAGTATCTTCCGTGACAGAGACCTGCCAATGCCAAATATCCTTGTAAGGCCTATTTCAACCCTTTCATTTTTGGGTAGGTCAACTCCTGCTATTCTTGCCATCTCTCCTCCTTATCCCTGCCTCTGTTTATGCTTGGGATTCTCGCATATAACCCTGACGACACCTTTTCTTTTTATTATCTTACATTTGGCACATATTGGTTTAACTGATGCCCTGACTTTCATGTTTCCTCCAATAATTGCAAGTTAAGATTCTACTTTCATTTTTCATTTATCAAGCACAAGGAACTAAGCACAAATTATTTATACCTGTAAGTTATCCTACCCTTGGTCAGGTCGTAAGGTGACATCTCTACCAGAACCCTGTCACCTGGCAGAATCTTGATAAAATGCATCCTCATCTTGCCAGAAACATAGGCAAGGATCTCCTGCCCACTGTCAAGTTTCACCTTAAACATGGCATTGGGCAGTGCCTCTAAGATTGTACCCTGCATTTCTATGTTTTCTTCTTTTGGCATCTGAACTTAAAATTATACTTTATTTAAAACCATTTAGTCAATATCTCAGGCCCGTTCCTGGTAATCAATACAGTATGTTCAAAATGTGCAGATAGACTACCATCTGCAGTCTTGGCAGTCCAGCCATCCTTCATTATCACAACCTCGTAACTGCCTGCATTCACCATTGGCTCAATGGCAAGGGTCATACCCTCTTTTAATTTAGGCCCCTTTCCAGGATAACCAAAGTTTGGTATCTGTGGCTCTTCGTGTAATGACTTACCAACTCCGTGTCCAACAAAGGCCCTTACAACAGAATACCCGTGTGCCTCAACATGCTTCTGTATTGCGTAGGATATATCCCCGACCCGCTTGTTTACCCTTGCCTCTTTGATCCCTTTATAAAGTGCCTCTTCTGTTACCTTTATCAGACGTTCTGTTTCCTTGCTTACCCTGCCCACTGCAACGGTTATCGCTGCATCTCCAATGTAGCCCTGGTAAATCACTCCAAGATCAATGCTTATAAGGTCACCTTCCCTGAGCACCACATCAATGGAAGGTATACCGTGAACAACCTCGTCATTAACAGATGCACAGATACTCGCAGGATACCCACGGTAACCCTTAAAAGCAGGAATACCTCCTCTGCTCCTTATAACCTCCTCTGCTATCTGTTCCAGCTCTTTTGTTGTAATGCCAGGTGAAATTACCTGTTTCAAGGTTATGAGGGCCTCTGCTACAATCTCCGATGCCCTTGTAATCTTTTTTATCTCATCAGGACGCTTTATAGGTATCAATTATCGTCTTCTTCCCCTGACTCTGCCTTTTCTTAAAAATCCCTCATAAGAGCGTGTCAAAAGATGAGACTCTATCTGGGAGACTGTATCAAGGGCAACACCAACCACAATGAGTAATGAAGTCCCTCCAAAATAAAAAGGCACATTAAACTCCTTTATCAAAAAGGTGGGAAGCACACAGACCACAGAAAGATAGATTGCACCAACAAAGGTAAGTCTTGACAACACCCTGTACAGATAATCAGAGGTCTTTTTCCCGGGTCTAATACCTGGGATATACCCACCATACTTCTTCAGATTATCTGCAACATCCACAGGATTAAATATGATGGCAGTATAAAAATAACTGAAAAATACTATCATACTGATATAAAGAACAGTATACAGTGCTGAACCTGGCGTTAATTGTCGCGCAATTCCCTGAACCCAGGGTATGGAGATAAATCCAGCCACCGTGGCAGGGAACATAATGATTGAGGATGCAAATATAGGCGGAATAACGCCAGAGGTGTTCACCTTCAGTGGCAGATGAGTTGACTGGCCACCATACATCTTCCTGCCCACCACCCTCTTAGCATACTGAACAGGTATCCTTCTTTCACCCTTTTCAATATAAATAATTGCACCTACCACTGCCACCATCATCACTATCAGTACGATTATAAAAAGAAGAGATAATTCGCCTGCCCTCATGAGTCTCACAGTGCTTACTATTGCATTGGGAAGTCTCGCTACAATACCTGCAAAAATGATCAGTGAGATTCCATTACCTATTCCTCTCTCTGTAATCTGCTCTCCGAGCCACATGATAAAGGCTGTACCTGCAGTGAGAGTAATCATCGTCATCAATCTGAAACTCCAGCCAGGATGCTGTATAAAGGCACCCTGCTGCATACTCTCAAGGCCTACGGCAATACCAAAGGACTGTACTGCACTGATAAGCACTGTACCGTATCGTGTATATTTTATTATCTTCTTTCTACCTTCCTCTCCCTCTTTTGCAAGCTTTCCAATGGCAGGTATCACAACTGTGAGAAGCTGAAGAATAATGGACGCACTGATATAAGGCATGATTCCCAGAGCAAATATGGTAACCCTGGACAGGGCTCCACCTGAGAACATGTCGAAAAATCCCATAAGGGCACCCCCACGTTCTGTTAAGAACTTACTGAGTGCCTCTCCATTGATACCAGGGGTGGGAATATGACAACCGATCCTGTAGACAGCCAGGAGTGCTAATGTAAAAAAAATCCTGTTCTTTAGCTCTTCTATCTTAAAGATGTTCTGGAAGGAAGAAAGGACTCCCAACCTAAATCACCTCTATCTTTCCGCCTGCCTGCTCAATCTTTTTCCTGGCAGTCTCGCTAAAGGCGTGTGCTTTTATTGTAATCGCCCTGTCTATCTCACCATCACCAAGAACCTTTAGTCCATCCTTTAAGTTCTTTATGATCCCTCTTTCCATGAGAATATCAGGTGTAATCACATCAACGTCTTTTACTTTATCCAGGCTCTTCAGGTTAATAATGGCGAACACCTTCTTGAAGGGCTCATTCTTGAATCCTCTTTTGGGAAGACGACGATGAAGAGGCATCTGTCCACCCTCAAATCCTGGAGAGACACCTCCTCCAGAACGGGATTTCTGACCCTTGTGGCCCCGACATGCTGTTTTTCCATGACCCGAACCTGGTCCACGTCCAACACGCTTTTTTCTCTTTCTACTGCCCTCAGCAGGTCTCAGCTCAGATATCTTCATCTCCTCTGTCCTCCATTATTAACCTTCGATTTTTTCAACCTTCACAAGATGAGGAACCTTGTTTATCATTCCTCTAATGGAAGGCACATCCTGTTTTATGGTGCTCTGACCTATCTTTCGAAGTCCCAGGCTCCTCAGTACCTTCCTCAGTTTCTCAGGCACTCCTATATAACTTCTTACCAGAGTAATTTTCAACATATCTAAGAAGCTCCTTCCTCAACAGACTCTTCAGATACCTTACCCCTTATCTTCAAAACATCATCAGGATCTTTAAGTCTCTTCAGGCCATCAAGCGTGGCCTTTGATTCATTGAAAGGGTTATGACTTCTTATAGATTTTGCAACTATATTCTGAAGCCCGGCCACCTCAAGGACAGGTCTTACAGCACCTCCTGCAATAACACCTGTACCTTTGGATGCAGGCTTTAACAAAACCTCACCTGCGCCAAACTTGCCAACAATTGTATGAGGAATGGTGCCATCCTTGAGTGGAAAACTTATCAAGGACTTTTTCGCCTGTTCCACAGCCTTTCTTATGGCATCTGCCACCTCAGATGCCTTGCCCTTTCCGACTCCAACTATGCCCTCTCCATTGCCAACTGTAACCAGTGCAGTAAATGAAAACCTTCTACCACCCTTAACAACCTTGGAAACCCTGTTGATAAATATCACCTTTTCCTGAAGGTCAAGTTCTGTTGGATCTATTCTTTGCACCATACCTCCTTACTTTAAATTAGAATTCCAGCCCTACCTCCCTTGCAGCATCTGCAAGGGCCTTGATCCTTCCATGGTACTTGAAGCCACCTCTATCAAATACAACTCTCTTTATACCTTTCTCCATGGCCCTTTTTGCAATAAGCTCTCCCACCTTCCTGGCAGACTCAATATTACCACCATGTTTTATTTCGTTTCTTAGCTCTCTGTCCAGGGTGGAAGCAGCTACCATGGTATGCCCTTTGATATCATCTATAATCTGTGCATATATATGATTCAATGAACCATATACGCACAGCCTCGGCCTGTCAGGTCTTCCAAAGACTTTTTTTCTGACCCTTCTGTGTCTCCGTTTTCTAAGTTGTTCCTTGGTTCTCTTCAACTTCGATCCTCCAGGTTCATCTATTATTTTGCTGTCTTACCAGGTTTCAGTTTCAGCCTTTCATCGGCATATCTGATTCCCTTGCCTTTGTATGCATCTGGTGGCCTCAAGGAACGAATATTGGCTGCCACCTGGCCTAATAGCTGTTTGTCTATCCCGTGCAGTGTAAGCTTCAATGGTCTTGCCTTGTGATCAATCTCGGCAGTGATACCCTCTGGCAAAGGGAACTCTATAGGATGGGAATATCCCAGGGAAAACATCAGGTTCTGACCCTTCAGATCAACCCTGTACCCGATTCCTACTATATGCAACTCCTTTTTATATCCCTCACTGACACCCTTGATCATGTTTGCTATGATGCTTCTTGTCAGCCCGTGCAAGGCCTTGTTCTTTTTTGCATCATTTGGTCTTTTTACTATAACCTTTCCATCTTCAACAGTTACAGTCATCCCTTCAGGCCACTTCCACTCAAGCTGTCCCTTGGGCCCTTTTACCTTGACTGTATTTTCCATCAGATTGACTTCAACACCCTTTGGAATCTCTATTGGTTTTCTACCTATCCTTGACATCTCTCTATCACTCCCGACATTATTATTTCTACCATATATAACAAAGCAACTCTCCACCAACCTTCTCTCTTTTACAGCCCTTGTCACTGAGAATACCCTTTGAGGTTGTCAATATAGCAATCCCAACCCCACCCATTACATTGGATAGATCCTTGTATCCCACATAGATTCTTCTGCCAGGCTTGCTCACCTTTTTAAGCCCTGTAATTACAGGCTCACCATCTACATACTTTAATGATATCCTTAATATGCCCTGCTTTCTATCCTTTATAATCTTGTATGCCCTTATATAACCTTCTTCTTTCAGTATCTTGGCGATATCCAGTTTCATACGAGAAGCTGGTATATCAACCTTCTCTGCCTTTACCATTATGGCGTTTCTTATTCTCGTCAACATATCTGCTATTGGATCTGTCAGCATATATCTCTCCCTACCAGCTTGATTTTCTCACACCAGGAATCAGTCCCTGATGTGCAAGTGTTCTGAAACAAATCCTGCACAAACCAAATTTCCTGATGTAACCCCTTGGCCTGCCACAGACATTACATCTGTTGTAAGCCCTGACCCTGAACTTGGGTGGTCTCTTATGTTTTTCTATCAAACACTTCTTTGCCATCTACAACTCCTTTCAGCTCCTGAAGGGCATTCCCAGATATTTGAGTAATGCCTTCCCTTCTTCATCTGTCTTTGCTGTGGTACATATTGTTATATCAAATCCATGGACCATATCCACCTTATCATAGTCTATCTCTGGAAAAATGTACTGTTCCTTCACTCCCATGGAATAGTTTCCTCTTCCATCAAAACTCTTGGAGGTCAGCCCTCTGAAATCCCTTATCCTTGGAATGGCAATACTGATTAGCTTGTCAAGAAAATCATACATTCTGTCGCCCCGCAGGGTCACCTTACAACCGATGGGCATACCCTTGCGCAGCTTAAAGCCTGCAACAGACCTCTTGGCCTTGGTTATAACAGCCTTCTGCCCGGCTATAAGACTCAGTTCCTTCTGGGCAGCGTCTAAGAGCTTAATATTAGAGATAGCCTCGCCAAGGGCACAGTTAAGCACTATCTTTTCAAGCCTTGGCACCTGCATCACACTCTTGTATGAAAATTCCTTCATTAGCTGTGGTACAATCTCATTGAAGTATTTCTCTTTTAATCTTGGCACATATTTCTTCTCAGCCATTATTGATCAATAACCTCCTTACACTTCTTACAGGCCCTTACCTTCCTTCCATCGTCAAGTATACGGTTGGCGATCCTTGTCGGCTTATTGCATCTTGGACACAGTAACATCACATTTGAGATATGGATTGGTGCCTCTTTCTCAAGAATACCACCCTCCCTGTATTTTGCACTGGGCTTCATATGTCTTTTTACAATATTTACTCTTTCCACAACCACACGATTCTTCCTGGGTATCACAGACAGTACCCTACCCTGTTTTCCTTTGTTTTTGCCGGTTATTACCACAACTGTATCATCTTTCTTTATGGTCAGTCCCATCTTTATCCTCCTATAAAACCTCTGGAGCAAGAGATATAATCTTGGTAAATTCCTTCCATCTTAGCTCCCTGGCAACAGGTCCGAACACCCTCGTACCAATGGGTTCACCCTGAGCATTAATCAGCACACATGCATTTTCATCAAACCTTATATATGTTCCATCAGACCTTCTTGTCTCTTTCTTTGTCCTCACAACTACAGCCTTCACCTTGGAGCCCTTCTTTACAGTACCATTGGGTGTTGCCTCTTTTACACTTACCACGATTATATCTCCTACCCGTGCATACCTTCTGTGAGAGCCACCCAGCACCCTTATGCACATAACCTTTTTGGCACCCGAGTTATCTGCCACATTCAGCATAGTTTGAACCTGGATCATCTCTTCACACTCCCTATAGTTAATCCTTGCAATGTTGTCATTGCTGCTGTGAAGCCTCTCTGTTCAATACCTCCAAGACCACCCATCTCTTTGTTTTGCTCAATGGTCTTGACTCGATTATTCTGACAGTATCACCCACTCTACATACATTACCCTCGTCGTGGGCCTTGAGCTTGGTAGTTCTCTTTATATACTTCTTGTACAAGGGATGTTTCTGAAGTCTCGTAACAGCAACTGTTACGGTTTTGTCCATCTTATCACTGATTACTGTACCTACAAAAACCTTCCTTGGCATATCTACTTACCCCTGTCTTTCCTTCTCTGTAATTATGGTTAGTATCCGTGCAATATCCTTTCTAACAGCCCTGATCCTCATGGGATTCTGGATCTCTCCTGTAGCCTTCTGAAAACGAAGGTTAAACAACTCTTTTCTCAGTTCTCTTTCTTTTTCCCTCAGTTCCTCTATGGTCATTTCTCTCAACTCTGATGGTCTCAAATGACCGCCTCCTCTCTCTTGACAAACTTTGTTGCTATGGGCAGTTTATTCGCAGCAAGCCTGAGGGCCTCTCTTGCCAGTTCTTCTGGCACACCTGCCATCTCATATAGGATCCTTCCTGGTTTGACAACAGCCACCCAGAACTCAGGATTCCCCTTGCCTTTGCCCATCCTTGTCTCTGCAGGTTTCCGAGTTATGGGCTTATCAGGAAATATCCTTATCCATATCTTACTTCCTTTCTTGACAGCCCTGTTGATAGCAACACGGGCAGCCTCGATCTGCCTGCTCGTGATCCAGCCCGGTTCAAGTGCTTTAAGCCCATACTGCCCGAAGGCTATCTCAGAGCCCCTGTAGGCCTTTCCCTTCATGCGTCCTTTTTGTTTCTTACGATACTTTACTTTTTTAGGCATTAACATGGCAGTACCTCATCTATTTAAATTTAAATATTCATCTCCTTGCCAGACTCCAGCACATCACCTTTATATATCCAGACCTTCACACCGATAACACCATAGGTGGTCTTTGCCTCAGCAAAACCATAATCAATATCTGCCCTGAAGGTATGCAGTGGCACCCTGCCCTCTCTGTACCATTCACGTCTTGCTATCTCTGCCCCAGCAAGCCTGCCGGCACACT